>DASYOS010000067.1:0-7030 GCA_036007525.1 Chitinophagaceae bacterium
AATGGAAAAGTATCTTTAAACTATGGTTCACTTTTTGAATTACAAATATTATGAAAACAAACACATTTAGAAATCAGCTTTTTATACCAGGTCTTTTTATTTTCTGTTTTTTCTCTTGCCAAACTACAAAAGTTATCCCTACAAGCTCTCCTCGTTCAGCATCTTCTGTAGCTTCTTCATCATCGGCATCCTCAGTAAACAAAATTTTATTAACACAATTAATCAATGATATAAGGCAAACAGGTTGCAAATGCGGAACAACTTACATGCCTCCTGTTCCGGTTATAATGTGGAATAATCAACTGGAAACTGCAGCACAAAACCATGCAACTGACATGAATCAAAAAAAATATTTCAACCATATTGGATTAGATGGTTCCAATCCCGGTGATAGAATTAAAAGGGCGGGTTATACCTGGAGTACATTCGGTGAAAATATTGCCAGCCGTTATGCAGGCGAACAGGCGGTAGTAAAAGGTTGGCTGCAAAGTGAAGGCCATTGCAAAAACATTATGAAGGCTGCCTTTAAGGAAATGGGTATTGCAAAATCAGGCGATTACTGGGTACAGGTATTTGCAACTAAAAGATAAATTCTAATTTATTCCCCCAATATTGATGTATTTAAAGATTAGCCTCAAGCTATTATCTTTGTAGCCTTTGTTATTTAAAATAAATTATGGCACCAGACCTTTTTCAATCTCCTGATTATTTTTTAGTGGATGAATTACTTAGCCACGAGCATAAGTTGGTAAGAGATACTGTACGGAATTATGTAAAAAAAGAAATTTCGCCCATTATAGAAGATTATGCACAGCGGGCAGAATTTCCACAACAGATCGTAAAGCAACTGGGAGACCTTGGGTGCTTTGGACCAACCGTTCCACAGGAATATGGGGGCGGCGGGTTGGATTATATTTCATACGGATTGATGATGCAGGAATTGGAAAGAGGTGATAGCGGTGTACGTTCAACTGCATCTGTTCAGGGTTCATTGGTTATGTTTCCTATTTATCAATATGGTAATGAAGAGCAAAGAAAAAAATATTTACCAAAGCTTGCCAGTGGCGAATGGCTGGGATGTTTTGGGCTGACAGAACCAAATTTTGGGAGTGATCCATCGGGCATGTTATCCAACTTTAAATCTGATGGTAATCATGTTGTATTGAACGGCAGTAAAATGTGGATCAGCAATGCGCCTTTTTCGCAGATAGCAGTTGTGTGGGCAAAAGATGAGACTGGTGAAATAAAAGGGCTAATTGTTGAAAGAGGAATGGAGGGTTTTACAACACCAACCACGCATGGTAAATGGAGCCTTCGTGCAAGTGCAACCGGCGAATTGGTTTTTGATAATGTAAAAGTTCCCAAAGAAAATATATTACCAAATGTAAAAGGATTAAAAGGTCCGCTGGGTTGCTTAACCAAAGCCAGGTATGGTATTGCATGGGGAGCGATTGGCGCTGCAATGGATTGCTATGATACTGCCTTACGCTATTCAAAAGAAAGAGTACAGTTCGATAAACCAATCGGGGGCTTTCAGTTGCAACAAAAAAAACTGGCAGAAATGGTAACCGAAATTACAAAAGCACAATTACTGAACTGGCGGCTTGGTGTTTTAATGAATGAAGGCAAAGCATCACCACAACAGGTTAGCATGGCCAAAAGAAACTCCTGCGAAGTAGCAACTAATATTGCAAGGGATGCCCGTCAAATGCTGGGTGGCATGGGCATTACGGGCGAATATTCAATTATGCGCCATATGATGAATTTAGAAAGCGTTATCACTTATGAAGGCACTCATGATATTCATTTATTGATAACCGGAATGGATGTAACGGGATTAAATGCTTTTAAGTAATATGCACATCGGAACATCTGCATATCAAAAAATCTTCTTAATCGGATTTATGGGCAGCGGTAAAACTTATTGGGGGAAACTGTGGGCTGAAAAATCCGGACTAGAATTTTATGATATTGATGATATGGTAGAAAAAGAAAATGGAAAGAGTGTAGGAGAAATATTTGCGCAAGATGGTGAGGAATATTTCAGGTCATTAGAAACTAATGTACTAAGAACCTTTGCTGGTAAGAATAATATGATTGTCGCCTGCGGTGGTGGCACACCATGTTACAATGATAATGTTTCATGGATGAACGAAAATGGAACTTCTGTTTATTTAAAATCTTCTCCTCAAAATATCTTCAAAAGGTTAACTGCAGAGACTGAAACACGCCCTTTAATAAAAAAACTTAAAGGTGAAGAATTACTTTTTTACATTACAGAAAAAATCAGAGAGAGAGATTTTTTTTATCATCAGGCAAAAGTAATCTTGGATGTTGATACATTAACAGCAGATCATCTTCCGGAATTTTTAAAATTTTAATATGCATAAAGGCTTTATAAAAACTGCAGCAATTTTCGGCGCATTATCAGTATTGTTAGGTGCTTTCGCTGCTCATTATCTTAAAACAAAAATCTCTGACAATGCTGTAAATATTTTTGAAACAGGGGTACGCTACCAGTTCTATCATGTGTTTGCCTTGCTGGCTGCAGGCATTTTATACAAAGAGTTTCCAAATAAATTTATAAGATGGTCGGGTATATTTTTTATAGTTGGGATAATTTTATTCAGCGGTTCATTATATTGTCTCATGTACATTACCGGCGCCGTAATGCCCGGTTATACGTGGATTGGTGCAATTACACCCATTGGAGGATTATCATTTATCCTTGGCTGGATATTATTATTTGTTGGATGCTTAATAAAAAATAATACATAGTAATCCTTATCTGCCGTCACTTCTCTTTATATATCTTTGCTACAATGGCGAATACTTCTAAAAAGAAAAAAAATAACATCCCTGACCCTGCCAAAATGAAACCTGAAACGGTTGAAAAAGTAGTGGCTAAGGAATTATGGAAGGATGAACGTACTCATAAAATTATTGGCGCATTCTTTTTATTGATCGCTTTTCTCTTATTTGTTGCCTTTACTTCTTATTTATTTACCTGGCAGGAAGATCAGTCCAAGGTTTATAAGGGAGCTAAAATATTATTGCCAAGCCAGGATGAAAAAGTAGCAAATATGCTGGGTTCTTCCGGTGCATACTTTTCTGATATTTTTATTAGACAGGGTTTTGGCATTGCGTCTTATCTTTTTTGTATGCTTTTTTTTATTATTGGCATTAATTCGTTTTTTGGGAGAAGATTATTTTCGGTAAGCCGCAATATCAAGTATGTAATTGCCGGGCTGGTAATCATTAGTGTTACTGCTTCCTTTTTAACTGCGGGACAAGCTTTTGCATGGGGTGGAGCAGTGGGTGATATGATAAATAAATGGCTTCAACAAGTAATTGGGAAAGTGGGAACGGCTGCAGTTTTATTAATAGCGGCATTGTCCTATATTATCTGGCGCTTTAATCCGGTTTTTAAGCTTCCTAAAAAAAGGCCTCTTGCAGAAGTCGATAGCACTGAAAATGATATTGCTGAAGAAGATGCAGCCGACGATGAATTAACTTCTCTTGAAACAAATTCTCTTCAAACGGTAAGCAATCAAATGATTACGCCTAAAGAGGATTTAATACCAAATTTTGATTTACAGCTAATTGAAAAAGATAATACAGATAACGGGCTACAACTAAAAGATAAGGAAATAACAAACGTGGTTATTCCTCAACCGCTTCCCAAGGTTCCTAAGAATGATCTTGAGCTTGAAATAAAAAGTGTTCCCGAAAAACCTACTGAAGAAGTAAGCGCTACAGCAAAAACAGCACCCGTAAAACCTTACGACCCTATACTCGACCTCAGAGATTATAAATATCCAAAACTAGATCTTTTAGAAACACATGGTAGCGAACAAATTGTTAGAGATCCTGCTGAGTTGGAAACCAATAAAAATCAGATCATCAATACACTTAAGAATTATGATATTGAGATAGATAAAATTATGGCGACAGTTGGGCCAACTGTTACCTTATATGAAATTGTACCAAAGGCCGGTGTACGCATTTCACGGATAAAGAATCTTGAAGATGATATAGCGCTAAGCCTTGCTGCACTTGGCATTCGTATTATTGCTCCAATACCCGGAAAGGGGACTGTCGGTATTGAAGTGCCCAATGTTCGCAAAACAGTTGTGAGCATGAAAACTTTATTAGCTTCGGAAAAATTTCAGAAGAATAATTTTTCACTCCCTATTGCTATCGGCAAAAAAATTGATAACGATAATTTTATTGTAGACCTTACCAGCATGCCGCATCTTTTAATGGCTGGTGCAACCGGTCAGGGAAAATCTGTAGGGCTTAATGCTATTCTCGTTTCTTTATTGTATAAAAAACACCCCTCTCAGTTAAAATTTGTTTTAATCGATCCTAAAAAAGTTGAGTTAAGTATATACAGTAAAATTCAAAATCATTTCTTAGCTAAACTACCTGGCGAAGAGGATGCTATTATAACAGATACAAAAAAAGTAATCCATACATTGAATGCCCTGTGTATTGAAATGGATAACCGTTACGATCTTTTAAAAGAAGCAGGTACACGAAATATCAGGGAGTACAATGAAAAATTTGTAGCAAGGAAACTAAATCCCGAAAAAGGTCATCAATTTTTGCCATTTATTGTTTTGGTAGTTGATGAATTCGCTGACCTTATTATGACGGCTGGTAAAGAAGTTGAAATGCCACTTGCCCGTTTGGCACAGCTTGCAAGGGCAATAGGGATACATTTAATAATAGCAACACAACGTCCGTCAGTGAATATTATTACGGGTACAATTAAAGCTAATTTTCCTGCTAGAATTGCTTTTAAAGTAAGCAGTAAAATTGATAGCCGCACTATCTTAGATGTTGGTGGCGCGGAACAATTAATTGGCAAAGGTGATATGCTTATCAGCTATAATGGAGAGTTAACCCGTTTGCAATGTGCTTTTGTTGATACCCCGGAAGTAGATAAGGTAACCGAATACATTGGTGATCAGCGGGGATATCCCCAGGCTTTTTTATTACCAGAGTATGTGGATGAAAAAGAACTCGAAGCAAAAGGATTTGATTTAAATGATAAGGACCCTTTATTTGATGACGCTGCAAAACTTATTGTAGCTAGCCAGGTAGGTAGTACTTCGCTTTTACAACGCCGTATGAAGCTTGGTTATAATCGTGCCGGCCGGTTAATGGATCAATTAGAGGCAGCAGGTGTGGTTGGGCAAAACCAAGGCAGTAAAGCAAGAGATGTACTTATAAAAACTGAAAGTGAATTACAGCAATATTTAAATGGTTCATAATACGTCTGACGAACCATTCGCGGATATACTTCTCCCCAAAAACATCCCACACCATTTATTTTTCGTACTCTCTTAAATATGGTAACTTTAATACCATCATTGCCGGGTTATGAAACATCATAATAAATTATGGTTGCCACTGTTATGTTTTATTGCTTTAACAGCAAACAGCCAGTTAGTACCGATAACTCTGGATTGTCCGCCAAATATTGGTTTTGAATCAGGATCTTTTAATAATTGGAATTGCTTTTCAGGAGCGATCCAAAGAGATGGTACATTAAATTTATCTCCCGGCAGTCCGGTTGCGGACAGGCATACTATTATTGCAAATTCTTTTCCGCAAAGCCTTGACCCCTATGGAGGTTTCCCGGTAAACTGTCCCAATGGAAGTGGATATTCCGTTCGGCTAGGAAATTCTTCAGCAGGCGGCCAAGCCGAAAGAATAAGTTACACGTTTACTATTCCGGCAAATCAAAGTGATTACAGTATTCTTTATAATTATGCCGTGGTTTTTCAAAACCCAACTCATAGATCTTATGAACAACCCCGATTTACTTCTAAGGTTTATAATGTAACAGACAATAAATATATCAATTGCGGTTCATTTGAGTTTGTGGCTTCCTCTAACTTACCCGGCTTTAAATTATCAAATTCGGGCGGTAATGTTTTCTATAAGCCATGGTCGCCCGTAACAGTAAATTTATCCGGTTTAGCAGGTAAAACTGTACGTCTGGAATTCTCAACCAATGACTGTGCCTTTACCCAACATTTTGGATATGCTTATCTGGATGTTAATGAAGATTGTTCCTCAGGGCCAATATCTGGTAACACCTATTGTGCAGGCGCAGAGTCATTGGTTCTTACGGCGCCTTATGGCTTTGCAAGTTATAGCTGGTACACGGCTGATTTTTCGCAACTACTGGGTAATGAAAACATACTCAATGTAAAACCTGTGCCTGCAGCCAATACCACTTATAGTGTAGTGATAATTCCATATGATGGATTAGGATGCCTGGATACTTTATATACTACTATTCATGCATCAAACGAACCCTTTAAACTGAATGTACTTAATGAAATTACAGGCTGTTCATCAGGGGTTGATTTAACATCGCCGACAATAACTGCAGGAAGTACCCCAGGATTAAATTATACATACTTTACTGACCTTAACCAAACAGGTTATGTCTCTGTTCCATCTAAAGTGACAACCAGCGGGATATATTACATTAAAGGGGTAAATAAAACGGGATGCAATGATATAAAACCGATAAATGTTATCATAAGTGAGCCTCCTAATTTAATGGTTAACAACCCTGCCGGCGTGTGTATACCTCAAAAAATAGATATAACCAATCCATCAATTACTTCAGGCAGTGAACAGGGATTAAAAATTTCCTACTGGAAAAACTTTTCAGGTACTATTCCGCTATTAAATCCAACTGCAATTGATGTAAGCGGGATATATTATATTAAAGCTGAAAAAAATGGTTTTTGTGATATTCTTAAACCTGTAGAAGTAAAAATAGGCCCTGTACCAACTTTTATAATTCGTAATGCTTCGGCATGCGGTAAAACCGATATTACTGAGGAAGCTATAACTGCGGGCAGCTCACCGAATCTTGCCTATACATATTGGATGGATACAGTATCCACCATACCTTTGCCCAATCCTCAAAATATAACTGCAAGTGGTACTTATTATATTAAAGCCGCATCAATTTTAGGTTGTTCAGTAATTAAACCCATTT
>DASYOS010000068.1:0-3637 GCA_036007525.1 Chitinophagaceae bacterium
AAGCTGAATAATAACTTAAATAACATCTCATCCGCAAAGTTTGCTTTATACATTTTTAAAATTTTTCGCAAAAATTGCTTTCTATTTTTACTGTAGAAAAATAATCATTAATCATAAAGGGTTTCTGCAAAGAGATGGGCCGCTATTAATCGCTGCCAATCATCCCAACTCATTTTTAGATGGAATAATATTGTCAACGTTATTTAAGCAGCCTATTTATTCGCTTGCAAGGGGAGATGCGTTTGTAAATAATTTTTATAACAAACTGCTTCGTTCGTTAAAAATGTTGCCTGTTTACAGGATAAGCGAAGGCGCTGAAAACCTTGAACATAATTACACTACATTTTCCGAATGCATTGATCTCTTTAAAAAAAATGGCATTGTACTAATATTCTGTGAGGGAAGGTGTATTAATGAATGGCATTTAAGGCCATTAAAAAAAGGTACCGCAAGGCTGGCTATATCAGCATGGCAGCAAGGAATACCATTAAAGATTTTACCACTCGGAATAAATTATAGTTCATTCAGGCTATTTGGTAAAAATGTAAAGTTGAATTTTGGTGAAACAATTGAAAAAGAAACTTTTAATGAAGCCATGCCTGCGGGTGAAGGAATTACTGTATTTAATACAAAATTGTGGGAGCAGTTAAAAAAATTGGTTATAGAAATTGATAAATCCGATAAAGAAAAAATTAAAAAAACATTTTTTATCCCGCAGGCATCAATAAAAAAGATATTATTGTTTATTCCGGCAATTATTGGCTGGATAATACATGCGCCTTTATATTACTCTATTGTTTTATCAATTAAAAACAGAGCTAAAGATCATTATGATTCTATTGTAGTTGGATTATTATTTATTCTTTACCCCGTATATCTTTTAGCAATAACAGTAACTGTATATTGTATCACAGGAAATTGGTGGGCTTTATTTTTACTTTTAATTATTCCTTTTACTGCTTGGGCAACATTGCAATTGAAAAGACAAATTGGATAGTGCGTTTTACTGCGAATTTGTATACATTAGAAAATTGATGAAAAATCTTTCTGTATAATATAAATATGTAAGCAAGATGTAATAGTGCACTTTACGCATTACATGTAATAATGATATGGATAATTTGGCATCGGGGCACGAATTGTGATACATAAGAGCAAACTACAGCCATTACTAGTATTTTACCGATACAAAATAAAACAAGCACTATCCCAAAAATCGGAAAAGGGGAATCAATATCTGTAATATATGATGCCTATGCTGCAATGATGTATGGCCAGATCGTTAAAATAGTTCCTGACAAAGAAAAGTCAGAGAATATTTTAGAAACGGTTTTTGTAAACTTATCTCATACTATAAAAAGCTATGATGATAAGCGCAGCAGTTTAGGTATATGGTTATTAAACATGGCAAGAAACGAAGCTATTGAAGCCTTAAACGATAATCCTGTAAAAAAAGATATTGCAAGTTATCCGATCCCTGTTAATACAGCAACAATGATTAATTATATAAGTAAGCTCCCTATTTTTGAAAAAACTATATTTTCTCTTATTTACTTTAGAAGCATGACGATTGATGAAATAGCAAAATTATTATCACTTCCTTTAAGAATAATTAAATTAAGATTTAAATTGCTTCATAAATTTCAGCGAAAATGATTTCGCTGTCTCACTAAAAAACTATTACTAATTAAATAGTAACTTTAAACTAAAGTAGTTATATCAATCTATCAAATGAAAAAAATATTAATTGTTGATGATGATAAAGACATATTAACTGTAGTTGAGCTTTTACTTAATGCACATAATTATACAGTAGAAACAGCTTTTGACCCCGCAAATATTTTAGAAAAGGTAAAAACGTTTCATCCTGATATTATATTAATGGATGTTAATATGGGGCAGCATGACGGCAGGGAAATTTGTAAACTGCTTAAGGCCGATACTATTATAAACCATATTCCTGTTATTTTATTTTCTGCCATGCTGAATTTACAGGAAACACACAGGGAATGTGAGGCAACTGACTTTATAGCTAAACCATTTAATGCCTTGGATCTGATTAGATTAATTGAAAAACATCTGCAAGCTGCTTAATTTTTTTGTTTAATTGTAAAGCCCATTTTTACATTAACCTTAAACAAGACTTAATTATACAAATAATAATCCGTATCTTATGAAATGAAACAGGATTTTTCTAACTTATGCTTCTCATCTAACTGATTTATTACTATAGAACTCTTTTAAAAATAATAATGTCACCAAAACCTCATCATATTATTGCGCTTGGAGCTTCTGCCGGAGGTCTGGAAGAATTAAATTTATTTTTTGATTGTACACCCCTGGATAGTGTATCATATGTTATTGTTCAACACCTGTCGCCTGATTTTAAAAGCAGGATGGTTGAAATTATAGCCAGGCACAGCAAACTTGAGGTTAAGGAAGCAGGAAATGAAATGCCTGTGGAAAGCAATAAAGTGTATGTTATTCCGCATGATAAATTCATGACGATAAGTGATAACAAATTTCATCTTACTGATAAGGATAAAGTAAAAGGCCCGCATTTAACTGTGGATACATTTTTTAATTCGCTTGCTGCAGATAGCGGTAAAAAAGCAATTGGGATAATACTTTCCGGCATGGGCGCTGATGGAAGCATCGGCGTTAAAGCAATTAAAAAAGCAGGCGGAATGGTAATTGCACGTGACCCTGAAACTACTGAATTTCCCAGCATGCCATCTAATGCAATTAAAACCGGTGTAATAGATTTTATTTTAGAGCCTGAATTAATACCCGATACCATTGAAGATTATGTAAAGCAAACGGAAGAATTTGCAGCTCAAAACGAAGAAGATAAAAAAGCATTTACCTCAATTACCGATCTGATTAAAGAACAATCCCCTCTTGATTTTTCCGGTTATAAGCAGGCAACCATATTAAGAAGAATTAAGAGAAGAGCAGAGTATAATAATTGCAAAACACTTAATAATTATTTTGATTTACTAAAAACCAATCCGGAAGAAATAGAAGTGTTATGCAAAGAATTTCTTATAAGTGTTACCTCATTTTTCAGAGATAATGAAGCTTTCAAATTACTTGAAACGGATGTACTGCCTGATATAATTAAAAGACTGCATCCGGGTGAAGAATTGAAAATGTGGATTGCAGGTTGTGCCACGGGGGAAGAAGCCTATTCAATGGCCATCCTTCTTTGTGAGCAATTAACGGGTGATGCAAAAGATATTGTAGTTAAAATATTTGCCACTGATATTGATAATGCGGCTTTGGTACATGCTGGCAAAGGAATTTACAATGCTGACATAACCAAACATATATCTCCTGAACGCATTGAAAAACATTTTATAAAAGAAGGAGACAATTATAGAGTAACAGCAGAACTGCGTAAGCTGGTGATCTTTGCAAAGCACGATATTATAAAAAACCCCCCCTATTGCAATATGCAGCTTGTCAGTTGCAGGAACCTGCTTATCTACATGACCCCAGCTTTACAGAAAAAGGTATTTTTAATGCTGCAGTTCGGGCTTAAAGTAAATGGATATTTATTTTTAGGTTCCAGCGAAAATCCATTACCCATCATTCAAAACCTGGAAACTGTAAATGAAAAATGGAAGATCTATAA
>DASYOS010000069.1:0-22527 GCA_036007525.1 Chitinophagaceae bacterium
TACAACACTGCCGGAATTTGAAAGAGTGAATGTAGATATATGGAATTATAAGGATGAAGACCTGATGCCGGCTCAATTAAAATTTGGAGATAGCTTATCAAGAAAAAATTATTTAGCCAGGTATGATTTCGATAAAAAGGCTGTAATTCAATTAGGAAGCGAGAAATTAAACAGGATAATAATGACTGCAGAAGGAGACGGAGAAATATTTTATTCAGGTTCAGACTTAGGTAAAAGAGTGGAAAGGCAATGGCAGGGCTATTCTCTTTCTGACATTTATGCAATTAACCCGATAACGGGAAGTAATAAATTAATTACAAAGAATGCTAAAGGAAGATCTTTTCCTTCGTACACAGGCAAATATTTATTGCTATATAATGAGCCTAAAAAAGGATACTTTATATATAGTGCCGCAACAGGGAAAATAAATCCACTGGGAACGGATATTAAATTTCCATTGTATGAAGAAGACAATGATGTTCCTGATGATCCCCAACCTCACGGCATAGTAAAGTGGATGGATGGTGATAGATATGTTTTATTATATGATAAATACGATGTTTGGAAAGTGGATGCCGAAGGCAAAGAGAAATCAAAAGTTATAACCACCGGGAGAAAAAATACAACAACCTATCGCTATGTAAATGTAATGGGTGCCGAGGAGAAATTTATCATTCCAAACCAACCGTTGATATTTAGAACCTTCAATGAAAAAAATAAAAACAGCGGTGTTACCATTATGCAAAATATAGATGGGAATAACATGTATTCCTATTCAGACGCCGCCAATATATCTTCTGTCATCAAAGCGGAAAACGATAATACATTGTTATTTGCAAAAGAAAGTTTTACCAGTTCACCCAATTTGTTTGTTGTTGATTATACAGTTAATAATGCTCCGGCTACTAATTCCAATACTGTAAAACTTACCAGCACCAATCCTCAGCAATCCAATTATTTGTGGGGCACCGCAGAACTTTTTAAATGGAAAGCTTATACCGGTAAAGAAACTGAAGGCATTTTATATAAGCCTGAAAATTTTGATGAAGCAAAAAAATATCCGATGATCGTTTATTTTTATGAGCGAAATAATAATACCCTGTATAATTATCAGCCACCTTCTCCTACACCATCCCGTTTAAACATTCCATTTTTTGTAAGCAGGGGATATGTAGTATTTGTTCCTGACATCTGGTACACAACAGGGCATCCCGGCAAAAATTCATACGATTATATAGTAAGCGGTACACGAGCATTAATTAAACAAGGTTTTATTGACAGTACAAAAATTGGGTTGCAAGGGCAGAGTTGGGGAGGCTACCAAACGGCATACCTTATCACACAAACAAATTTATACGCTGCAGCCTGGGCCGGTGCCCCGGTAGTAAATATGTTCAGTGCATATGGAGGTGTAAGGTGGGAGAGTGGATTAAACAGGCAAATGCAATATGAAAAAAGCCAAAGCCGTATTGGTGCAACTATTTGGGAAAAGCCCCAATTGTACATTGAAAATTCGCCGCTATTTCATTTGCAAAAAGTAAAAACGCCGCTGGTAATAATGAGCAACGATGCTGACGGCGCTGTTCCCTGGTACCAGGGAATTGAATTTTTTACAGCCATGAGAAGATTAAATAAACCTGTATGGTTACTAAATTATAATGGTGAGGCACATAATTTAGTGGAAAGAAAAAATCGCAAGGATATACAAATTCGTGAACAGCAATTTTTTGACTGGTTGTTAAAAGGCGAGCCTGCCCCAAAGTGGATCACAGAAGGCGTACCTGCAGTAATGAAAGGAAGAGACCTTGGATTAGGCAGATAATTATTAATGATTTGTCTTTACCGGTTTGCTTCACTCAGCCAATGAAATTGTTTTTCTGCCAACTGAAAAAATTCTTCTGTACAGATATCTAAATCTTATTTTTCTCTTTTCGCCAATATAACTTGTGTACTTTTACCAAAATAGTATTGCATGAAACTTTTTGTTGCGGGTTTACCTTATGATCTTGATGATGCCGAGTTGGAAGAGATATTTGAAAAATTTGGAGCTATCACCTCTGCCAGGGTTGCTATAGACAGGGAAACCGGTAAAAGCAAAGGTTTTGGATTTGTAGAAATGGAAAACGATGCTGATGCACTCGAAGCCATCGATCTTTTAAAAGATATTTCCCTGGGGAAAAAACCACTGGTAGTAACACAGGCAGAAGAACGCACCGGCCCAAGACAACCTAACAGAGGCGGTTACGGTAACAGGTAATCAATGTTACAATTCAATTTTCTAACAAGCCATCACTCTTCCACTTTACAAATACATTAATTGTAGAATCCGATAATTTAGCATGCTTGAAAGGCATAAATCCTTTTTCTTCCGGATTTTTTTGAATCCTGCTAATAATAAAATCAATATCTGTTTTTACTGCAAAATAATTATCATAAGCTTTTTTATTGCCTTTAGGCGGAAAATGGCAAGGGGTACAATGTGTTAGCATTAAAGGTTTGATGTTATTTGTATAAGTTAGTGGAGGGGTTTTTAGGGTAACAGTGTTTTTGGTTGTAGAACAAAACTGCAATATAACAGGCACAGTTAAAAGAAATAACACAGATAGTTTTTTCATAATTTCTTATTTGGTTTCTTGTAAATTATATGAAAAGATATTATTTTTTCTAATTTATCAATAATAAGATTTATGAATGGCAAAAATGTTTAATTCTAAATGATTTTAATAAGGCATAAAGTTTGTTATCTTCCCTGCATGAGATACATATTTTTTTCTGCAATAATTTTATTTTGTTCATGCAACACCGCTGAGCAAAAAGGTAATTCCACAACCTCTTCTACAGAAAATGGAGAAACGATTGTAAGAACCGATACAGTTTACCTTACAAAAAATGTGGAGGTTACATCTGCTAACTCGTACAGCGACTTGTTTCTATATAGTTCAACAGTAGAGTCGTTTATCAAATCTAAAAAACTATCTGATGATGAAGCAAAAAGCTTCCGTAGTTTTTATAACTATAGAAATTTACAATATGCATGGTTTTCATCAATGGGATTTACTGATCAGGCCAAGGGTTTTTGGAATTTGCAGGATAAATACGGTACAAAAGTAGATAAGGCACTGCGGAATAAAATGGACACTTTGCTTAATATGGATACATTGATCATAAATCGATTTGATACTTCTCTTGTAAATACAGAACTTTCACTTACACAAAGCTGGTTGCAATTTTATAAAGCTAACCGCAGTAAAACGCTATTTGCAAATCTTTCCCCGGAAAAGGCAATACCTGTAAAAAAAGAGAATGCGGTGTCACTGGCTGATACCTTGCAGGCGCAACGAAGCGATTCTTCAGGTGGTAACAACAATTCGCAATATTTTTTATTAAAACAAAAACTGCAAACGTACAATTCCATAGCAAAACAAGGCGGCTGGCGTACCATCATATTTAACTCAAAGCAGGTTAAAAAAGGAAGCTCTTCGCCAAATGTTGCGTTAATTAAGCGAAGGTTACAAATGACAGGTGATATGAATGGGACTGATAGCAGCATTGTATTTAATGATTCTCTTGTAACAGCAGTAAAAAATTACCAACAGCGTAATGGGATGAAGCCTACAGGCATAATCACTGATACATTAATACGTTCTCTCAATGTACCGGTTGATAAAAGAATACAGCAAATAATAATTAATCTTAACAGAATGCAATGGATGTCTGCCTCTCAGGATGCAAATTATATTAGCGTGAACATTCCTGATTTTAAACTATATGCATTTGAGAACAATGCAAAAGTTTTTGATATGCCCGTGGTTGTAGGCAAGGAAGGAGCTAATACTACAATGTTCAATGGTAATCTTGATCAAATTGTTTTTAGCCCTTATTGGAATATTCCTTCAGGTATAGTTAAAAATGAGATCATGCCCAAAGTTAAGGCCGACCCCAATTATCTGAAATCAAAGAACATGGAAATAGTTGGTAAGAATGATTCTGTGCCAACTATCAGGCAATTGCCCGGTAAGGATAATGCATTAGGAAAAGTAAAATTTTTATTTCCTAACAGGTATGATATTTATTTGCATGATACATATGCCAAAGAAATCTTTAAAAAAGATGTTAGAGCTGTAAGTCATGGATGTATAAGGCTTGCCGATGCTGAAAAAATGGCAAACTATCTTTTGAGAAACAACAGTGCATGGACTCCCGAAAAGGTTAATGCCGCTATGAATAGTGGTAAAGAACAGTATGTAAAATTAAATCCTTCGATGCCTGTTACAATCACATATTTTACAACATGGGTGGATGAAAATGGCCAGCTAAATTTTAGAGATGACGTGTACAATAATGATAAAAAAATATCTCAAATGATGTTTGGAAGTAATGTATTACCTGCGCCATCATCTCCTACCAATGCTGCTAACGACCCCACACAGAAAAAAGATACTTTAAGAAAGAAAAAATAATATCTAAATTCATTCTTGCTGTGCATTCCGGAAACCATTTGAAGCGTAAAAAAGGAGATGCAACTTTGTTAAGGTTGCATCTCCCGCAAGATAAATTTCTTATTTGTGCTATTTATTTGGAAACCGCTGACGTGGATAAATGATTTGAATAAGAGGCAGTGTTATGGCTTTTATCTGCATTCAAAATTGCTGCAACATTACGTTCCTGTATTAACGAAGCAGGGCGTGCAGGTGCTGTTGTTCTGTTGTTTGAAGAATTACAATTGCCCAATGCCCAATAAATAACTATAAAAATGAGTATAGTACTTAAACATCCACCACCTAATTTTTTTGCGCCGTAGCCGGCAATTATTGTTCTTAAGAAATTGTTCATGATATGTTTTTTAAAACGTTATAAAATATATACCTAAGAGTTTTCAAATATAATTATTTTACGCAAAATTTTGATAAAAACAAACGGGGAATAGATATTTTTTATCACTAAAAAGAGGACATCTTATAATTTAAATAAAACAAGAGTAATTTTCCATTTCAAGTAAGCAAATGAAAACGATCGGACTTATAGGCGGCTTATCATGGTATTCTTCTGTAGCAGTTGAGTTTGCTTTATCTTAATTATCAAATTATTATTTTGAAAACTGCCTCTATAAGTGAAATAAAACAGGAATTAACTAACGCTTCTCCACAGGAATTATTAGAAGTATGCCTGAGGGTTATTAAATATAAAAAAGAAAATAAAGAATTACTCAGCTTCCTGCTTTTTGAAGCACATGATCTGCCGGCTTACTTAGAAAGTATAAAAAAAGAAATGGATGAACAATTTCAGCAAATTAACCGGTCTAACTTATACTTTGCAAAAAAGAGCCTTCGCAAAATCTTAAGAACAACAAACAAGTTTATTAAGTACACCACTTCAAAAGAAGCAGAGGTGGAATTGCTGATATATTACTGCTCTAAAATAAAGGCCTCAACTTTGCAAATAAATAAAAGTGCTGCGCTTACAAATCTTTACAATAATCAACTAAAAAAGATAAAAGGAGTTGTAGAAACTCTACACGAAGACCTGCAGCATGATTTTAATAAAGTGATTGAACTATTATAACTCCACGTCATTGCGAGAAGGCAATAAAAAGTCATCAAAAATTAAACAACCGGAGGCCGACAAAGCAATCTTATAATACGTTAGCCAAATGTGAGATTGCTTTTTTGAAAAAATGCGGGACGGCTGTCGCTCCTCCCCGCAATGACGGGTAAGAAAATTCTTTGGTGCCTTGGAAAGCTGAAGTTTAGTATCAGGTGGCTTTTTACTTATATTTGTAATACAAAAAAATATCACTATGTCATTAACAGGTAACACTAACCAAAAAGGCAAAGGAGGAAATAAAAATCAAAAAAACAACTTCCAAACATCAAAATTTATCGGCAAGCCTGTAAAAGGTGCAGGGTTTTCCAAGAAGCCTGTAAAGACAGGCGGAACAAGGGGAAGCTAAGTATATTTAGTCCACTTATCTCAGGCAGCATTTATAGAAGATTCGCAATCTGTAATAGGGGCTTTTTCGTATATTGCATATCCCTATTATTACACTTGCCCAATGAAATTTATTTTACTGACTGTTTCTATTCTTTTTGGGGTTCGCTCTCTCTCTCAAGATTTTTCAAATAAGGGTAAGGATTTTTGGGTTGGCTATGGATCTCATTGCCAAATGTATTCAGGCTCTGCTGGAACAGATCCGTCAACTGGGGGTTCTCAGGATATGGTATTATATTTTACTTCAGATGTTGCCGCTACTGTAACGATTACTATTCCTAAAACAGGCTGGACAAGAACTTATACAGTTGTACCAAATACTGTAACTGAAACGCAAGTTATCCCAAAAACAGGTGCAGATGACGTTCGGTTAAGGAGTGAAGGTAAATTTTCTAAAAAGAGTATTCATATTACGAGTGACAAGCCGATAGTTGCCTATGCCCATATTTATAATGCTTCTGTGTCGGGTGCCACATTGTTGTTTCCAACCAATACTTTAGGTAAAGAATATTATTCACTTAATTACAAACAAACCTCTAACCAGGCTTTCTCATATCCTTATTGTTTTGCTATTGCTACAGAAGACAGTACTATTTTAGATATTACTCCTTCCGCAGCCACTTTAACTCACGCTGCTAATGTTACCTTTAGAGATACTTTAATGGCAGGCGATGTTTTAAATTTATTAGGTGTAATAACTGGGAACACAGGTGTCGATCTTACAGGAACAAAGATTAAATCTATTGCATCCTCCACAGGGCAATGTAAAAGAATTGCAGTTTTTTCTGGTTCTGGCAAGCTTGATATTATCTGCCCCAGCGGAACAGGAGGTTCTGCTGATAATTATATCCAGCAGGATTTTCCATCTACAGCGTGGGGGCAAAAGTATTTTACGGTACCAACTAAAAATTTGCCTTTTAATTATTTTAGAGTGCTTGTTAAAGACCCCACTACTGTTGTAAAATTAAATGGCGTAGTACAAGGTGGTTTACAAAATAATTTTTTTTATGATTTACCATTAACAGGAGTACCTAATTTAATTGAGTCAGATAAGCCTGTAGTTGTTGCACAGTATATCACCACTCAGGGTGCTTGTGGAAATGGTTCTCCCGGAGATCCGGAAATGATTTATCTGAGTCCGGTAGAGCAAACTATAGATAAAGTAACATTAAATTCAACTCCTCACTCTAAAATTGATACTAATAGACATTTCATAAATGTTGTTATCAAAACATCAGCAGCTCCAAGTTTTAGGATAGATGGGAATACGCCTGCTGTTGCATTCAATCTTCATCCGCAAGATCCTTCCTATTCATACATCCAAATGTCTGTTATACCGGGGTCACATACAATACAGGCTGATTCTGGGTTTAATGCTATTGCTTATGGATATGGAAGTGCAGAATCTTATGGTTATAATGCAGGTACAAACATTAGAGATCTAACAAACTTTATAACACCAATCAATCCCTTAAATATTTCCGGAACAAACACTGCATGTGCCGGAACACCATTCTATTTTTCCATAACATATCCTTTTGAGCCCACATCGCTTTATTGGGATTTTCATGGCTTTCCTTTAAATAACCCATATCCAAATGTTACGGTTGCTTTGCCATATACAATAAAGGATTCTACTTATTTAATAAATGGCAAGCGCGTATACAGATATAAATTACCAACAACTTATACTTATAGCCCTGCCGGCAATTATCCGGTAAGCATTACTGCTGGTACTTCCGGAGCAGATGATTGCGGAAATTTGCAGACAAGAGATGATACACTGTTCGTATTTAATCCACCTGTAACTGACATCGCTTATACACATAGCGGCTGTATTTCTGATTCGGTTTTTTTTAAGGATAATACCAATTATGTACCTGGTACTTCATCTTATAAATGGTATTGGAACTTTGGGGATGGAACAACAGACAGTGTAAGAAATCCAAAACATCTTTTTACAACTCCGGGAGTTTATAATGTTAAGTTTAGTTTGATAAGTAATGTTGGTTGCTTAAGTGATACATCTGTGAAACAAATTATAATTGCCACAAAACCCATTGCAAAATTTGGGATCTCTAACCCATCATGTGCAAATAAATCAATAACTTTTTTTGATTCATCGTCAGCAGCAGCACCCGGTGTTCTTGTAAAATGGGTGTGGGATTATGGAGATGGAAATATAGATTCTTTTACTGTCAGCACAAATCCAACACATACTTATTCAACCGCAGGTGCATACAATGTTCGTTTAACAGTGCAGTCAAATACAGGCTGCAACAGTATTCCCTATGTCTTTCCGCTTACTGTTCATCCAAATCCTGTTGTAAATTTTAATTCCCCACCTGTATGTTTACCCACAGGGGTTGCACAATTTTTTGATTCTTCATCTATTGCAGATAATAGCGAATCCGGATTTAAATACTTATGGAATTTTGGAGATCAAAATTCAGGAGCATTAAATATTGATTCAGTAAAAAATCCAATTCATAATTACAGCAGTGCAGGTCCATTTAGTGTTAAGCTACAGGTAACATCAAAAGATGGCTGCACATCTGACACAACAAAAATTCTGTCAACCGTATATGCTCAGCCTACATCCGCATTTAGCGTAAATGCTGAGAATTGTTTTAATGACACAACCTTTTTTACAGATCAATCAAGCGGCCAGGGAAATACCATTACAAGTTGGTATTGGAATTTTGGTGATGGTCAAACATCTGCGTCACAAAATCCATCTCATTTGTTTGCAACAGCAAATACCTATACAGTAAAGCTTGTTGTAAAAACAGATAAAGGCTGCCTGTCTGATACGTTGACAAAACAAGTTATTGTTAATCCTTTACCTACAGCAGGTTTTACAACTTCAACACCAATTTGCGAAACCAAAGCAATAACATTTACAAATACATCTACCGCAAATGCCGGTAATATTATTGTTTGGAAATGGAATTTTGGAGATAGCTCCGTTCTCAATTTAAATAGTGGCGCTCCTTTCACTCATACCTATACAAATGCAGGCACATATACTGTAACCTTATCGGTAGAAACTGATAAAGGTTGTAAGAGCGCTGTTAAAACAAATCAAATAACAATAAACCCTCAACCACAGCCGGGATTTATTTTACCTGAGGTTTGCTTAAGGGATGCCTTTGCACAATTTATTGATACAAGTAAAATAGCTTCGGGTTCTATAATAACCTGGGCATGGAATTTTGGAGATCCAACTTCGGGGGCGCTTAACATTTCCAATGCACAAAATCCTCCGCATAAATACAATGCTATTGGTAATTACCCTGTAACGCTTACTATTACAAGCAACAATGGTTGTATCGCAACATTAACTCAAACGCTTACCGTAAATGGAGATGTACCTGTTGCCAATTTTAACGCACTCAATCCCTCCGGATTATGTGCTAATGATTCAGTAGCAATACAGGATGCATCATCTGTGAATTTTGGAAGCATAACTAAAGTGGAAATTTATTGGGATAATAACGGTACACCCGTGGTATTTGATACGGATGATTTTCCTTTGCCAGGAGAAACATATAAGCACTTATATCCTAATCTTCAAACCAGTAAAACCTATACAATCAGGTACAGGGCTTATTCAGGAATTAGTTGTGTTGCAGAAAGGATAAAGAACATTATAGTAAATGCGGCTCCTAAAGTTCAGTTTTTAGCATTAAGAGATACCTGCTTAAATATAAATTCATTTCAGCTAACACAGGCAAGTGAAATTGGCAGTGTACCAGGCACAGGAGTTTACAGCGGGCCGGGAATCACCAATAGTTCAGGAATATTTGATGCTAAAATTGCCGGCGTAGGAACACATACTATTCGCTATACATTTACTTCCAGCAAAGGCTGTGTTGATTATAAAGAACAACCGATAACAATATTAGCACCACCGGTTGCTGATTTAAATTTTTCATCACCGGATTGTGAAACCAAGGCCATAACATTTTCAGATATATCAACGGCAACAGCAGGAACAATAACTACATGGACATGGAATTTTGGAGATGGCTCACCGGTTGTTGTAAAGAATACATCAGCACCTTTTACCCATGTTTTTGCAAGTGCAAATACTTACAATGTAACACTAACAGTAACTACAGGTAATGGATGTAATAGCTCGGCAACGGCTAAATCAGTTAAAGTAAATCCGTTGCCAATGGTTGATTTTTCTTTGCCAAAAACATGTTTGCCAAATGCAAATGCACAATTTAATGATATGAGCACCATTACTGATGGCACTGCTGCTCAATTTACATATTCATGGAATTTTGGCGATCCTAATTCCGGCAGTGCTAACACATCAACATTAAAAAACCCAGCACATATTTATTCAGCTCTTGGCCCTTATAATGTAACACTTCAGGTAACATCAAGTAGTGGCTGTGTAAAGGATACCGTAAAGGTTTACAATGATATTCATCCGCAACCAAAAGCAAATTTTACTTTCAGTCCTGCATCAGTATGTTTAGGAGCGTCAATAAATTTTACAGATCAAAGCAATGGGTTAGATGGAAGCATTCAGCAATACCAATGGAATTTTGGTGATAATACAACTGCATCACAACAAAACCCTTCGCATACATTTAATACAGCAGGCACTTACAATGTAAGATTATTTATCATCAACAGCCAGGGCTGCAATAGTGATACAGTCACAAAAAGCATGATAGTATATCCATATCCGGTTGTAAATGCCGGTCCTGACAAGAGTGTATTGGAAGGAGGGACTGTTACTCTAGAGCCCACAGTTACAGGAAATAATCTTCAGTATTTATGGACCCCAAGTCAATATTTAAATAATACCACAATACTAAATCCCGTAGTAACAGGAGTTGCTGATATTACGTATACGCTTACAGTAACTGCAAATGGTGGATGCGTTGCCAGCGACCAGATAGTAGTAAAAGTGCTTAAGTTTCCTAAAATCCCAAATACGTTTACACCAAATGGTGATGGTATAAATGAAACGTGGATAATACAGAATTTAGAAACATATCCCGAAGCACGGGTACAGGTTTTTAATCGTTATGGGCAATTGGTTTTTGAAAGTAAAGGTTATACCAAGCCTTGGAACGGAACAATGAATGGCCAATCATTGCCATTTGGAACATACTATTATATTATTGAACCCGGCAATGGTCGCATACCAATTAAAGGATATGTAACATTGATAAAATAATTTTTCCAAGGATAAATGAAGCGGATTTTCATAATACTACTTATGCTTGGAATGTTAAAAACGTTTGCTCAGCAAAAGCCATACTATACGCAATACATTCTTAACAATTATATTTTGAATCCTGCGCTTAGCGGCATTGAAAACTATACTGATGTTAAATTAAGTTATAGAAAACAATGGACAGGAATTGATGGAGCCCCGGTTACAGTTTATTTAAGTGCACATACACCCATTGGTAAAAAAGATTATCGCACTACTGCAACTTCTTTTGAGGTTCCGGGAGAAAATCCCCGGGGAAGATCGTATTGGGAAAATTATACAGCACCGGCTCCGCATCATGGAGTTGGGGTTATAATAATGAATGATAAAACCGGGTATATCAGTAAATTTTCTGCGTATGCAACATATGCATACCATAAAGGATTATCTCCTAAAACAACATTAGCAGGAGGATTTTTGGGTGGCATATCAAATGTAAGTATAGATAGAAGTAAAATTGAATTTGCAACGCTTGACCCAAATGATCCGGCGATAGGATATACCAATGGTGAGTTAAAACAATTAAAACCGGAAGTTGGTGCAGGGCTTTGGCTGTATTCTGCTAATTATTTTGCAGGGGTATCTGTTTTAAATATTATTCCCAAAAAATCAAGTTTTGCAACTAACAATAATTATGCATCTTATTTTGAACCGCAGTTTATAGCCACTGCCGGTTATCGTTTTTTTATAAATGATGATGTAGCGGCTTTGCCTTCTGTAATGCTACAATTTATCAAGCCATTTCCCGTGCAGGTTCATGCTAATGTAAAAGTTCAATACCTTGATAAATTCTGGGTTGGAGGCAGCTACAGGATAAGTGATCAATTGGGAGGTTTTGCTGCAATGGCAGGTATAAACGTTTCCAATACCTTTAATATTGGTTATTCTTACGATGCTTCAACTACATCCCGATTAAGGACCTATACAAAAAATACTCACGAAATTATTCTGGGCTTTCTTATCAATAATAAATATGATGATAGCTGTCCAAGGAATGTTTGGTAGTTATTTGGAAACCTTAATCATCCGGGTTAAGTTGCAATAAAAACTCTTCAGATGGTATTAAGTTTTTAGCTTTTAATTGTGCAAGCATTTTGTTTGTATCTGGCAAAACTATTCTCTCACCGTTTATAACAATTATTCCATTTTTATACTCTATCCGCAGGTCATCCTTACGGGGAGTTTTTGGTTTTATCTTATTTGATTTCTCAGAAGGGCTTTTATCTTGATTATTGTAAATGATTCGATAGCCAAAACCTGATGCCTGGGGAGCAAATGGAATTTGTTTCCCATTGAATCTAATCGACCTTGTAAAAACTTTTGCAGGTATTTGCGTAACACCAGTAGCACCTGTTGGTTCTATTGATTTTTTGGATGCTGCAAAATAAGAGAAATTATTTTTAGAATTAAAGGTTTCTTTATTTTTATTAGTAAAAACCTGGAACCGTTTTGATCTTTCAATTGAATTTTTAATTTTACTACTAATCAATTTCTCCTCTTTTTGGTTTTGATATAATTGCTGTAATGATTTTATTTCTTTTGAATCAAAGGCATGCAGTATTTCTCTTTGCATCTTATCTATATCAAATGAAAAATAAAAATCAGTATTATCACGGGCATTATTAAGTTCTTCAGAAAATAAGTTATCAGGAGCCTTATTAAATAAAAAAGCAGAAGGCTTACTGGTTACTGTAATTTTATTGCCGATTATTTCTTTTTTGCTTTGTTGTAACAGAACATCTTCCTGTTTAATCTCAGTTACCGGCATTACTTTTACGGTCAAATCTTTTACCCGTTGCCCTCTTTGATTAGGTTCGCTTACGCTTATTTTAGCTTGAGCTTTAATCGAAGTGTTTTTTAATTTATTTCCCGGTTGCTTTACAACAGCTGTTTCCTGTTTCCACGTTTTATTTATTTTTGCGTAATAATTTTTTTGCTGAGTTTTATTTGCCTTTTTTACATTGTCATTTTTATTCTGTGGGGATAACCAAGCAATAGAACATATCAAGCCCGTTATTAAAAACAATGCTGCTAACTTCTGTCCATAATTAAAATTTGTATTGCTGTTTATCTCCATAATTCTTTTTACTCTATGCAGCAATTGCTTTTTACCGGATGTAGCGCCTATAGCTAATCTAAAATTAATATTCCTGAATTGCTCAAGCGATAGGAGGGCAGTTGCATATGAATAGCGGTCATACTGGTACTGAATTACCAGGTCATCACAACAATTCTCCCTTTCTCTTTTAATTATAGCAGCAAGTAAAACTACAAATGGGTTAAAAAATAACAGAGTCTCAATAATAGATATAAATAGATTTATCAGGTAATCATTTCTTTTAATATGAGATAGCTCGTGAAGAATAATTGCTTCCATTTGCTCTGTACTAAGCTGATTTATAGATGCAAGCGGTATTAGTATAACAGGTTTGAAAAAACCAATAGTCGCAGGAACATCGATATGATGAGAAACCCAAAGCTTGATCTTTTTTGTAATACCCATGTGCCTTGATACCTTTTCTGAAAAAAGTTTCCACTCTACGCCGGGCTTTTGTAAACCATTGGCTTTTATAAAACTTGTAAAGTGATAAGTATTAATTAATCTTATTGAAAGAAATATTAAAAGTAATAAATAAGCAATTGATAGATAAGGTAATACTGCAGTTATATTTTTTATTAGATCATTCCAGTTCAGATTGACTGGAGTAATTTTATTCGTTTGGAATTGTACATAACTATCTGAAATGGTTTGTATAGCAAAATATTTACTGAATAGTGTAATGCAAAACCAAATAAATGCTGATGAAAGTAAGATGGTGCTAAAATTATTTTTAAATTTTGCTGAAGCATCCCGGTAAATCCCGTTAACAAGATAATATACGATCCATAATGCTGCTGCCTGCCACAAACTGTTTGCTATTGCCCATCCCAGGGATTGTAACAAGGGCGAGTTTTGTAAAGCAGTAAAGCTCATCTTTATTATTTTTTAAGATTGTCTAGATATTTTTGAATTTCCTGTAACTCCTCTTTAGATGCTTTTTGATTACCCAGGGCCTGCAAAACAAGTTCAGTAGATGATCCTGCAAAGAGGGAATTGATCATTTTATCTAAGAATTGTTTTTGTGTTTTTTGTTTTGAAACGGCAGGCTGATAAATATGTGTTTTATTGCTGTCATCTCTGGTTACTAAACCTTTCTCAAACATTATTTGTAATAGCTTAAGCGTAGTAGTATAGCCAGATTCTTTATTCTTTGAAAGTTCTTCATGCACTTCACGTACAGTGGCATTTTCTTTGTCCCAAAGAATATTAAGAATTTCCAGCTCGCTTTCCGTAGGTTTTAATTTTTTAATAGTCATGATTACGATTTAGTTCGTAATGCTAAAATACGATTTAGTTCGTAACAACAAAATAAATTTTAAAAAAATATATTGTACTAATAAAAACCCCGGCTAATTTACCGGGGCTATGAGTTTTAAATATGAGTCTGAGCTATTTCACTTTACGCTCTCTAATAGTAATATCATCTTTACCTGCAAAATATTTTCTGTACTTATTATTAATTTCATCAGGTTGTAATTCTCCATCAATAAATAAACGGCCGCCAATAATTTCCACAGTATAATCTTCATATATAATAAGACCATCGTTTTTTAAACCTCCGATCATGGCTTTTATATCTGAATTCTTCATAGTATTAACCTTATTTATTCCTTCAACTCTATCTGTTGATACCCGTTCGTTTCTTATCTCCCTCCGGTCGCCATTCATCAGCATTAAATTTTGAATTTTATGCTGCCTGTTATAAACGATTGTATCATGATGAATTTTAGTAAGGCTAGGTGCAATAACCAAAGAAACGATGCTCATCAATTTAATAAGAATATTCATGGAGGGACCTGATGTATCTTTAAACGGATCACCAACTGTGTCACCTGTTACGGATGCTTTGTGCGGCTCAGACCCTTTGTAATAAGTTTCACCATTTATAACAGCACCTTTTTCAAAAGACTTTTTTGCATTATCCCATGCACCACCTGCGTTGTTTTGAAACATTCCCATCAACACACCGCTAACAGTTGCCCCGGCTAAAAATCCGCCAAGCACTTCAGGGCCAAAAATAAATCCGATGATCAATGGAGAACCCAAGGCAATAGCTCCGGGTAACATCATCTTTTTTAAAGAAGCATTAGTTGATATGGCAACACATTTATCATATTCAGGTTTCCCTGTTCCTTCCATAATTCCCGGAATAGTTCTGAATTGCCTGCGAACTTCTTCCACCATTGCCATTGCAGCCTCTCCCACAGCACGTATTGCTAAGGAAGAAAAAATAAAGGGTATCATTCCTCCTACAAATAATCCTGCCAATACATCTGCACGATAAATATCAATACCATCAATTCCGGCTATACCAACAAATGCAGCAAATAAAGCCAACGCTGTTAATGCTGCTGATGCAATAGCAAAACCTTTACCACTGGCAGCTGTTGTGTTACCAACTGCATCCAATATATCGGTTTTTTCCCGAACATCTTTTGGTAATTCACTCATCTCCGCAATACCACCTGCATTATCAGCGATAGGCCCAAATGCATCAATAGCCAATTGCATTGCAGTTGTAGCCATCATACCCGCTGCCGCAATACCAACACCATATAAACCTGCACAGGCATAAGAACCATAAATACCGGCAGCTAAAACTAAAATTGGTAACATAGTACTTTCCATACCCATGGCCAATCCTCCAATAATATTAGTTGCATGCCCTGTTGAAGATTGACGTATAATACTCATTACAGGCCTTTTGCCCATTGCGGTATAATATTCTGTAATAATACTCATTAGGGTACCTACAGCCAGCCCCACTGCTATTGCACCAAACACGCCTTCTTTTGTAAAATGAAAATTTCTTAACACCATATTATCAGGCAATAACCACATAACCAAAAAATAAGATGCTATAGCGGTAAGAATAATAGAGCCCCAGTTACCCATGTTCAATGCTTTTTGAACAGCGGTAGTATTAAGAGGAGAATTTTCAGAAATTTTTACAAGCAAAGTTCCTGCTATAGAAAATAAAATTCCCATCGCGGCAATAAGCATAGGTAGCAGGATAGGGGCCATACCACCAAACCTGTCAACAGAAATTGTTTCTCTACCTAAAACCATTGTTGCTAAAACCGTAGCTACATAACTTCCAAAAAGATCAGCACCCATCCCGGCAACATCTCCAACATTATCACCAACATTATCTGCAATGGTTGCCGGATTACGTGGATCATCCTCGGGAATACCTGCTTCTACTTTGCCGACAAGGTCCGCGCCAACATCAGCGGCTTTTGTATAAATACCACCGCCTACTCTTGCAAACAATGCAATACTTTCAGCACCTAAACTAAATCCTGTTAATATTTCAATAGTGCGTTCCATCTCTACAGAATCAGCCAGAGAATGTGGTGCAAAAATCGCTTTTAAAATAATGAATAATCCTCCCAATCCTAATACTGCTAATCCTGCAACACCTAATCCCATCACACTGCCCCCTGTAAAAGAAACATTTAATGCTTTTGCTAAACTTGTACGAGCAGCTTGTGCAGTACGCACATTGGCTTTGGTAGCTGCTCTCATACCAATATATCCTGCCAAGGCGCTGAAAAAAGCCCCCACTATAAACGAAACGGCGATACTCCAATGACTGTTAGAATTCGAGAAACCCATAACGGCTAATAGCAGTGCACCTATCACAACAAAATAAGAAAGTATCTTCCACTCGGCTTTTAGAAATGCCATTGCGCCTTCGGATATATACGTACTTATCTCCTGCATGCGTGGTGTTCCGGCATCTTGTTTAGCTACCCATGCGTATTTTATGAACGTGTACAACAATCCAACAATACCCATTGCCGGAATTACATAAATCAAATTATCCATAAGGTTTTTACTTAATTTTTTGTCCAAAGGACTCCCTTGGAGGGTTGCAAAAATAGGGTAAAAAGAAGTAAAAATGGAGAATTGATTTTGACTTCTGTTAAAGAACACAGCAATTATTTTTTCTTCGTTTTGTCAGAACGATTCAATAAATACTTTTCAAAAAAACTTTCGCTTCTTATCACTTCAATTTTGCTAAAATAAAAATCATCTATGTCTTCGGTAATTATGCAATCGCATTTATTTTCCAATGCTGAATAATATTCCAATCCATCTTCAAAATCATTCACTGCCTGATTTTTTAAAGCTTGTACAACTGTATTTTTATTTGTATCAGCAATTTTAATGTGTTGGCATAAAATGCTTATCTTTTTCTTTGCTAAAATGCTTTTATGTTTTTTCTCAGCAAAATAAAATGCAATGGCAAGGCAAACAGGAGAAGTAAATACACTAAATTTTGAATTATCAGCCAGGCTAACTATCCGTGAAGTAGTTGTAAATAATGGATACTCTTTATTTAATACAGAAACCAAAATATTTGCATCCAAAAAAATCCTCATTTCTTTGAATTAAAATATTCATTTTTTGCCTGTTTCCTTGTTCTTTTGTTTTTTGTTTGATAAACAGCTTCGCCTTCCGCAACCTGCTGCACCCAATCAGAAATGGGAAATTCTTCAAGCGAAGTATAATTAGATGAAGTAACTTTTTTTAATAAAAATTCTATCAGGCGGGATACACTTATGTTGTTATCCTCGGCATATTTTTTTGCTTTATGAATTATATTTTCATCAAAGCTTAATGTTATTTTGTTATCCATAACCCGGGTTTATCTCACAAAGATAATTCTTTTATACTACTAACAAAATATTTTTATACGTATAAAATTATTTTTCCGAAATTACTTTAAAAGCTTCTCCTATATTATCAATAATATCTCCGGCTATCATAGCCTCCTGAGAAAATTTTTCAGCAGCAATATCACCCGCAAGCCCATGAAGATAAACCCCAAGCATACATGCATCTAATGAAGTATAGCCCTGTGCTAAAAGCCCTGTTAGAATACCGGTAAGTACATCTCCACTGCCACCTGTGGCCATACCAGCATTTCCTGTAGAATTGAAATATGCTTTTTTATCAGGAGTTGCGATTAATGTGCGATGGCCTTTTAATACTATATATATATTGTACTGATGCGACATTGCCAAAGCAATTCTTATACGTTCATCATCAGTTTTGGTTTTCCCAAATAATCTTTCAAATTCTACAAGGTGCGGTGTTAGTATAGATCCTTCCGGAAGGGTCTTTAAAAGATCTTTATTTTGAGAAAGGATATTTAGAGCATCGGCATCAACTACAATTGGTTTTTTATAAGCTGAGAAAAGTTTTAGCAGAAGCTCTTTATGCGATTCGTATACGCCAAGCCCTGGACCTATTCCCAGAGAATCAAACCTTTGAATGTCATCAAACGATGAGATAAAATTTTCACCAGCAATTTTTGTCATTGCCTCCGGTGCAGAGATCTGCATAATATCATAACCAATATTTGGAATATATGTAGTTACTTTTCCCGAGCCCGAACGTAGGCAGGCTTTTACTGCGAGAACCGCAGCTCCCATAAGTCCGATACTTCCTGCAATCAAACAGGCATGACCGTAATCACCTTTGTGCGTAAATGGGTCTCTGGGTTTTAAAATATTTTTTATAATGGAACTATCTATCTTTTTCGCTTCCTGATTAGTGTCCATATAAATTAGTTATTTTATTTCTACAGTTGGTAATTATTCAAAAAGTTCTAGTTTATTTTTTGGTCTTCTTTTTTCTTGCCAGGTAAATTTTTTGAGAAATTTTTGATCTTGTGGAATTTGCCGTATTGGATACAATTTACCATGTACATCATTAAGAAATTTTACAGTATTTAACTGTTGTTTAATAAAATACATATCTATCACAGAGCCATCAGCACGGTTCATGCCGGTGAAAGCACTGTCTTTATCCTGCACATAATATATACTTTCAGCAGGCGAGCCTTTAACTCTCATGTAATCCGCAATACCATTTTTAAAATAGCCATTGATAGTTTTACCGGCAACCTGGTTATAAAATTCTGAATTTATTTTATTTGCCATTAGCCCGTTTTCAAAAACGTGTACCCGATCCATCTTTTTATTTTTTGTATATAAAAAAATGGTGTCACCTGTAATCTGGTTATTGCCACTCCATATAACAGGGTCATAAAAAAGCCTGAAAGTAGAATCGGCCCCGGAATAAAACAGGCTGTCGCTTACAGCCTGCATTGAATCGTTAAAAATCCTAACATGGTGATAGGCAAGAAAATATCTTATAGAAGCGTTGTCCTTATCACCAGCTCTATTGGCATTATTTATTTTTGACTTCGAAACTACCGTGGGACTATTAATTATCAGTTTTGAAGAATCTTTATTTTGTAAGATATTCTTTGAGGAATCTATCCCTGTTACCAGTCTTCTTTCAGAAACTATATCATCACTATAAACTTTTTTTGTAAACCCTGAAAACAAAGTATCACCGGTAACATAAGTCGTATCCTTATCCTGCCATATTATTAAAACTGGTTTTGTAGTAGCGAGAAAAGAGTTATTTTTTCTATTGAGAAAAATCTGATTGCCGGTAATTATAAACCGATTGGTAGTATCTTTAATTATAGCAACACCTTCCATTTGAACCTGTCCTGACTTATCATCAAACACAAGAATGTTTGCCTGGTAAACTCTGCCGCTGCTATCTTTCACCAATGATCTGTTACCAAAAAAAGCATCCCCATTTTTTAGATCATAACTTCCCTGTGTAGTAAATATGTCTCCATCTTTATTCTTAATATATGTTGGGCCAATAAAGGTTAGCTTTTGTGTAAACGTATTATATAAAAGGGAATCAGCTTTTATTTTAGTTCTTGGATCAACAACATCAACCTTTTTTATAAAATAAACATCTTTGGTATCTTCATAATAAACGCCCTGTGTACTGGTAAGCACCGTTTTACCATTTACAACCCTGCCTCCATTATTGTATTTAGCGATTCCTGTTGTTAGATTATACTCAAGTTCAGGTGTAGTAAGGGTTGAATTTTTATCTGTAAGTCTTACATTTCTTTTTAAATAAGCTACCCGTTCATTACCCAGATATTTTATGTATTGAGATGAAGTAAACACACTGTCGCCCTGGTTTATACGCACATTTCCAAAAGCCTCCATAGTATTTAATCTCCTGTTAATAACAGCTCTGTCGCAGTAAAATTTTGTTGTGCCTTCATGAAGAACCACATTGCCCGTAATGGTTTCAATTTTAGTAACAGAATCAATTTGTTTCTCACTTAATAGATCGCCGCTTATTATTTGAATTGTTCTTAAATTGTCTGAAGGTATTGGGGGTGAAATTTGCGCAAAGGAAAGATTGGCTGTGAAAATTAACAATAAAAACCAAAAAGATTGAACAACCTTCCTCATTTTTTTAAGGAAGTTTTTTTGTATCATTTATAATTTTCAGCGTATCATCTATCAGCGGAGCGGTAATATAATTTCCTTTATCTTTTTTACCGAAAACGGATATAGTTAAATATCTTTTGGGATGCACTCTGATATCATCTAATAAAATATTTATTTTATTGCCGGTTGCGGCAAGATTATCATAAAGCTTAGTATCATTAAGTAACAAACCAATTGAACCACTATTGCTGTTTATTTTAGCGATGCCTGATTTTAGTTGATTGGCAGCGCTATCTAATGTATTTAAAGTCCGCTGTAAATTAATATTAGCAAAATTATTACTTGCCTTTTCTGCGTTGCTCATAATATTATTAAGCCTGCCGTTATTTCCAATAAGGTTTGTGGTAAAAGCATTTACGTTATTAAGTGATTTTGCCAAAGCACCATATTGTGGATTTAAGAGAGTTTGTAAATGACCAGCAGAAATTGTGAATGAGGCTGTGACAGTATTTAAATTTTCTACAACTGCTTTTATATTATTTTTTGTGTTGGGATCAAATACATTGGAAACAATATGCAAAACAGAATCAAGTGATTTAACGGCATTTCTTACTTCATACAATACAGGGTTTATCATTTTTAAGGCTTCATCAAAAGCTCCGCCACTAAGTGTTGTTAATAAAGTATCCCCCGGCTTTATATAAATATTTGAGCTCCCTAATTTTACTTCTAAAGAAACACTACCTAACAAACTGGGATTGATGACTGCCAGTGAATTATTAGGGATCAATACATCTTTTGTAAGCACTACTTTTACAATAATTCTTTTTAGCATTTTGCCACCGTCAAGATCAGCGATACTACCTATTTGAAGGCCGTTGATTACAACCGGGTTTGATTTACCCAAGCCCTGTATATCTTCAAAAACAGCGTAAACGTATTTTTCCTTTTTAAAGAAGCTTTTCCCTTTAAGAAAATTGAAGCCGAATATTAGCGCTAAAATACCCACTACTGTTAGTATGCCTATTTTTGTTTCGTTGTTAATTTTCATGATATTTATTTAGTTGACCATCATTTTTTTAAATGCTAATCAACACTTATTTTACTATATACAAAAATACTGAAAGTTTGTTAGGTTAAGTTACGGGAAAATTTATGCTACGGATGAGGTGTAAACAGGTTTAATTATTATTCGGTGCAGTGTCTCCCGTTTGTGGTGTAGATTTTGGATTCTCTACCTGGTCTTTATATATTTTTATAGCTTTTGCAATAGCTTCAGCAATTTCCTGTTGTCCTTTTTCGCTGTTCAAATAACGTTCATCATCAGGGTTTGCAATAAATCCTGTTTCTATTAAAACCGCCGGCATTTGTGTGGCTTGTAAAACCCATAACCCTATTTTTCTTTGCCATACGCCAAGATTTTCTCTACCAATATCAGTTATTTCATCCTGTATCAATGCACCTAACTTGTAACTCCTTTTAAAATAGTTTTGAGTGTATAACAATGCCTGGGCTTTCCATTCGGGGCTATTATAATTAATATTTAATGAACTGTCATTGTTATCTATTTCAAATAGATTATCACTATTCTGCATGGCTTTTAACTTCTCATTTGTTCTATCGGCAGAAAATATTAAAGTACTTGTTCCCTTACGTGTCGTAGGAATTTTAAAATACTGCTTAATAGGCACTTCACGTTGATGATGTGTTACAATCTTTTTCTTTCTTTTCCCTTTGCCAACATAACTTGTTGTAGAATATGTTTCCGTTCTGTAACCAATGATCCTTGACCCCGTTTTTAATGTAACTGCGTCCGCATGAATACATATGAACAGATCCCCTTTATTTTCATTAGCAATACGTGCTTTTTCTCTTACAGATTGCGTAATATCAGATGTTCTTGTAGG
>DASYOS010000070.1:0-32239 GCA_036007525.1 Chitinophagaceae bacterium
AACAGCATGAAGAAAGAAGCGTTTCTATTATGCAAAAGTATTTGGAAGCAAAAGGTGTGGAGAAGAAAATTATTGACACAATTAAAGGATGTATTCTTGCAACCCGGCTTCCACATAGTCCAACATCACTGTTAGAAGAAATAATTTGTGATGCTGATACTTACAACTTAGGTACTGAAGATTTTTTTAAAACTGATAGATTATTAAAGAAGGAGTTTGAATTAAGAAATAATACTTCGCCTGATAATTGGGATAAACACACATTAGAGTTACTTGAAAAACATAATTTTTTACTTCCTGCTGTCGGAATAAATTAGAAAAAGGTAAACAAAAAAATATAGAAAGGGTGCGTTCTGTTGTAAAAAAATAGTTTATGATTTTTTCATCTCTGATTTTAAATTACTAAATAATGAACATATTCGACCGCATTATCCATTTTTCCATAAACAATAAATTGGTCATAGGCTTTATGACCATTGCCTTAATAATTTGGGGCATTTATTCAGCAACACATCTCCCAATAGATGCACAACCGGACATTACCAATAACCAGGTACAGATCAGTACACTTGCTCCCACACTGGGCACACAGGAAGTAGAGCAATATATTACTGCACCAATTGAATTGTCAATGGCTAATATTCCAAAGGTTATTGAAAGTCGTTCTATTTCCCGGTCCGGGCTATCTGTTGTTACGGTGGTTTTCTCAGATGATACAGATATTTATTGGGCAAGGCAACTGGTTGGTGAACGCTTAAAAGAAGCAGAAACAGAGATACCGCATGATGCGGGTGTACCAACTATGTCACCAATTTCAACGGGCTTAGGAGAGATTTATCAGTATGTAATCAAAACAAAGCCGGGCTTCGAAAATAAATATACAGCCACAGATTTACGAACTATACAGGACTGGATTATTACCCGGCAATTAGCAGGAACTCCGGGCATTGCAGAAATTAATGGCTGGGGTGGTTTTGTAAAACAATATGAAGTAGCTATAAATAACGAGCAGCTAAATGCAATGGGTATAACCATCCCTGAATTATTTACCGCATTGCAAAAGAATAACGAAAATACAGGTGGCTCATACATTGAACAACAAAATAATGCTTATTACATCAGAGGATTGGGACAGATTACTTCATTAAGCGATATAGAAAAAATTGTTATAAAAAATGTAAATGGCTTTCCAGTTCTGATTAAGGATGTAGCCAAAGTGGAATATGGCGGAGCAACAAGATATGGCGCTGTAACCTACAATGGTAAAGGAGAAGTAGTTGCCGGGATAGTATTAATGCTGAAAGGAGAAAACTTCCATGATGTTATTAAAAGAGTAAAAGAAAAAATGGTGCAAATTCAAAAATCATTGCCCGAAGGTGTAGTGATTGAACCATTTATTGACCGTACAGAATTAGTGGACAGGGCTATTGGTACAGTAAAGCGTAACCTGATAGAAGGAGCATTAATCGTCATTTTTGTGTTAGTGCTATTATTGGGAAATTTAAGAGCAGGTTTGATTGTAGCATCCATGATACCACTTGCTATGCTGTTTGCATTTTCTATGATGCTGCTGTTTGGTGTATCAGGAAACTTAATGAGTTTAGGTGCAATTGATTTTGGGTTAATCGTAGATGGAGCAGTTATCATTGTAGAAGCAACACTTCATCATCTCTATACAAATAAATCGAAAGAAAAACTTACTCAATCACAGATGAATGAAGAAGTTTATAAAAGCGCAGGAAGAATGATGGGTTCAGCATCCTTTGGTCAAATAATTATTCTTATTGTTTATCTGCCCATTCTTGCATTGGTAGGCATTGAAGGAAAAATGTTTCGTCCGATGGCTGAAACAGTTGCCTTTGCTATTCTTGGTGCATTCCTTCTTTCGTTAACTTATGTTCCAATGGTGAGCGCTTTGTTTTTGAGTAAGAAAACAGAACACAAAAGAAATATTTCCGACCGCATTATTGATAAATTAAAGAGTTGGTATTTACCCTTTTTAAATGGTGCATTGCGTTTTAAGAAAACAGTTGTTGCACTTTCTTTTGTTTTATTAGTCATCACTTATTTCATTTTTAGCCGCATGGGCGGAGAATTTATTCCTACTCTTGAAGAGGGGGATTTTGCCGTAGAACTTCGGTTAGGTCAGGGAACCTCTCTTTCACAAACTATAGAACTATACACCAAAACAGAAAAGATTTTAAAACAACGAATACCTGAAATAAAACAGGCAGTAACCAGAATTGGTTCTGCAGAAATTCCAACCGACCCAATGCCTATAGAAGGAGGTGATATGATGCTTGCAATGAAACCAAAGGATGAATGGACAACAGCTACTACACAGTCAGAAATGATAGAAAAAATAAAAGAAGCCATGGCTGTTATTCCTGGTTTAAGTGGTGAAGTTTCGCAACCCATGCAAATGCGGTTTAACGAATTAATATCAGGTGTAAAACAGGATGTTGCCATCAAAATTTTTGGTGATAACATTGATGAACTGCTAAGCCAATCCGGTAAAGTAGCAGCCTTGATAAGCAAAGTAGATGGCGTAACAGAACCGTTTGTTGAAAGAATAAACGGCTTGCCACAGATACTTGTTGAGTATAACCGGGAAAAGATTGCTCAATATGGTTTAAGCATTTCGGATGTGAATATGATACTCAAAACCGCTTATGCCGGTAATGTAGCCGGAGTAGTTTTTGAAGGAGAGAAACGTTTTGATATGGTGGTGCGTTTGCAAAAAGAAATGAGACAGGATATGACAGGTATTGAAAACCTTTATGTGTCTTTACCTAATGGCGGTAAAGTGCCATTGAGCGAGGTAGCTACAGTAACTCTTAAAAATGCACCGGCACAGGTATCAAGAGAAGATGGAAAACGAAGAATATTTGTAGGCTTTAATGTTAGAGACAGAGATGTTGAAAGTACAGTAAAAGAAATACAGGGTTTACTTACTCAAAAACTAAAATTACCTGCAGGTTATTATACAACTTACGGCGGTCAGTTTGAAAACCTACAGGCAGCAAAACAACGTTTATCAATTGCAGTGCCGGTAGCGCTACTGTTGATTATTATATTACTTTATTTCACTTTCAATTCTATCGGTCAAAGCCTCTTGATATTTACAGCTATTCCGTTGTCTACAATAGGTGGCGTATTTGCCTTGCTTATTCGTGGAATGCCTTTTAGCATATCAGCCGGTATTGGATTTATTGCACTCTTTGGTGTTGCAGTTCTCAATGGAATAGTCCTCATAAGTCAATTCAATTTTTTAAAACAGGAAGGCATCACCGATATATATGAACGGGTAAGACAAGGAACATTAGTAAGGTTAAGACCCGTAATACTTACTGCTTCTGTTGCTTCACTTGGCTTTCTGCCAATGGCGCTTTCTACATCAGCCGGAGCGGAAGTTCAAAAGCCATTAGCTACTGTAGTAATTGGTGGTTTAATAACTGCAACTATTCTCACATTAATTGTTCTGCCTGTATTATACATTTTATTTTCAGGAGAAGGAAAAAAACGAAAAATGAAAACAACAACTACAACCCTTGTTATATTTTTTATAACAGCAGCTTCTTTTTTTACAAATAGAAGTTATGCGCAATCAAAACCAATCACATTAGAAAGTGCATTGAATACAGCATTGCAAAACAATCTTCAGCTTAAATCATCCAATGTTGCAGTGCAACATCAGACAGCTTTGCAGCGAACTGCTTTTGATGTTCCCAGAACTGAAATTGTGCTCAGCCAGGATGCTGCAGATGGCGGCAGCCAGGGCAACAGCATTGGCATTGTGCAACCCTTCTCTCTACCCATAGTTTATAAGAATCAGGCAAAACTTTTACAACAACAAACGTTGCTCGCACAGAGAGAAAAAAGCATTGTCCTATTTAACATCACAAGACAGGTTCGTTTAGCCTATATCAATTTTCAATATAGTTATGAAAGAATTAGATTGCTTAATTCGTTAGACAGCATTTACAGAAAATTTAAAGAAAGAGCAGTATTAAGGCAGAAGGTAGGCGAGACATCAAACCTCGAAAAATATGCAGCAGAAAATAGATTCTATGAAATACAACTGCTGATAAAGCAGGCAAAGATTGATTTGCGTACCAATGAAATGATTTTGCAACAATTACTGAACACCAATGAAATCTTACAACCTGTAGATACATCGCTCATAAAGGTTCCGCTTGATTTTACATTTGATACAACATTATCCGGTCATCCGCAAACGGCCTTTTACCAACAGCAATTAAATGTTGCCAATGCAGAATTACAATTAGAAAAAAGCAAGAGGCTTCCGGACTTTAACGTAGGCTACTTTCATCAGTTTTTAATAAAGCCATTTAATCCTGCAAAGATTGACAGGGAATACACACCAAATACAAGAATTGGTGGTTTTCAAATTGGCACTACTGTTCCGCTTTTTTTTGGAGCACAGCGGGCAAGAATAAATACTGCTAAGATAAAAACAACACTTGTGCAGGCACAGGCACAAGCTGCAAAGGCAGGATTGCAGACACAATACCTAACGCAATACAATGAATACTTAAAGCAAAAAGAAGGCTTGGATTATTATGAAACTATTGGATTGAAACAAGCAGATGAAATTATCAGGATCTCTCAAATAAGTTATAAGCTCGGCGAGATTGGGTACATGGAATACATACAAAATCTTACGATGGCGTTCGATACAAAACTTAAATATTTAGAAGCACTCAACTTCTACAACCAGACAATCATTGAATTAAACTATGTAAATGGAAAACAATAAAATGAAACGATTAATAATAAATACTATCACTGCAATCGCTTTTATAGCAACAATGTTTATGTTCCCATCATGTGGTAGTTCAGGGAATAAAAAAGTTGTCAGCGAAGAAACAAAAACTGATACTATAAAGAAAGAGACAGACGTTGCAGAAGTAACCCCCGAGCAAATGAAAGCCGTAGGTATTGAGATTGGTGTTATAGAACAACAGAATCTAACCAGTGTGGTAAAGGCAAGCGGACAACTTACAGTGCCGCCACAGAACAAAGCAGTAGTAAATGCTTTAGTTGGTGGTGTGATAAGAAGAATAAACGTTATAGAAGGTCAGCAGGTACGTAGAGGGCAAGTTGTTGTGGCAATAGAAAATCCTGATTTTATAAGATTGCAGCAGGATTACCTAATATCAAAAGACAATATTGTTTATTTAGCACAGGAATATGAAAGACAAAGGATTTTGAAAGAAGCTGATGCAGGCATTGGGAAAGTTTATCAGCAGGCTTCCGCTAATTATGCAGCAGAAAAATCAAAGCTGCTAACATTGCATAAACAATTGCAGCAAATACACATTAACTCTGCACAGGTTCGCAGGGGAAACCTGATTACACAGGTTCCAGTCCTTGCTCCTATAAGTGGAACAGTAGGAAAAATTACATTAAGTATAGGCACATTTACAGACGCATCAAGCCCCATAATGGAAATTGTAAACAACAGTGTTATCTATTGCGACTTACAGGTTTTTGAAAAAGATATAGCTAAAATAAGAACACGTCAGACAGTGAATTTTACATTAACCAATCAAAAAGATAAACACGTTTCAGGTCGTGTTACAGGCATCAATAAATCTTTTGATGCAGCAAATAAATCGGTAGTCGTTCATGCAGTTCTAAACAATGTAGCACCATTGAATTTAATTGCAGGTCAGTATGTTTCCGGGCTTATTGAAACAGGAAAGCAATTAGTATTAGCAGTTCCAAAAGATGCGATAGTAAAGGCAAATGACAAGTCATATATTTTTGTTTTTGAAGGCATAGAAAAAGAACAAGTCAAGAGAGATGCAGATGATAAGGAAGCAAATAAAAATGAGTTTGTAGAAAAGCATCGTTTCAAAATGATAGAAGTTGTAACAGGTGTTGAGGAATTGGGCTATGTAGAAATTAAACTATTGGAAGAATTAAAACCAAATACAAAGATTGTTACAAAAGGTGCATTCTATCTTTTTTCAAGTATGCAGAGCATAGAGACAGATGATATTTAAAATAGTGGAAAGAATATAATAATGATCACCAAAAGCGTATATACAAAGCCAGCAGAATTCCAAGTATAATAATAATCATAGTTAAAATACCTGGTGATACCCTGAACATAGAGGTATCAACTTCCAGTGTATTTATTTCGTTACTTCCCTTTTTATCCAAAATACTTATGATCACCATTAGCAGGAGTGTAAAGAAAAACACCCAGCCCATGCTAATTAAAAAAGGAATTTCATAAACACCTTGAGCATTTATAAATGAAGTGTAAAGAGGTGTGTTAGGAAACCATCCCGGTAAAAATTTATCAAATAAAACCATTAATACTACACCGCCTATTATCCCAGCGATTGCAGCTTTTGCGGTAGTGCGTTTCCAAAAAAATCCAAGTAAAAAAACCGCAAAAATAGCCGGTGAAATATAGCCTGTATATTTTTGAATAAATACAAATCCACCTTCGCCACCAATACCTAACGAATCTTTCCAGTTTACAATTATTGCTAAGATCAGCGATGCAATCACAGCAGCTCTTCCAATTATCACCAACTTTTTATCCGGAGCAGTTTTATTAATATACTTTTTATAAATATCAAGTGTAAATATGGTGGAAATACTATTTGCTTTACCTGCTAAAGAGGCAACAATTGCAGCGGTTAATGCCGCCATAGAAAGCCCTTTCAGCCCCGTAGGTAAAAAAGTTAAAATTGCAGAATAAGCATTATCATTTCTAAATTCGCCATTCGTCAACATTTCATTTTGCAGTCCACCATTTTTATAAAGCACATAGGCTGCAATACCGGGAAGCACAACAATCAATGGCATCATTAATTTTAAGAAAGCCGCAAACAAAATACCTTTTCTGGCGGTTGGCAAATTTGCGCCCAATGCTCGTTGTGTTATATATTGATTGCAGCCCCAATAATTTAAATTGGCAACCCACATACCCGCAATAAGCATTGCCACACCGGGCAGATCTATATAATTAGAGACCTGCTCTTTTGTAGAGGAAGCTGTAGGCTTATCAAATATCATTTGAAAATGTTCCGGCGCTTTATTCAGCAGGGCATTAAAGCCTGCCAGCACATCTTTTCCATAACCCAGATTTTCTGATACCAAGGTTAACGCAATATAACTTGTTACCAAGCCTCCAATAATCAATACAACCACTTGTATCACATCGGTATAACCAATTACTTTCATGCCACCCAATGTAATGATCAAGGCAAAGAAAGCGAGGCCCATCATAATCAAATGAAAACTATCTCCTCCTGCTAAATTATTTATTGCAAGTGTACCTAAGTACAATATTGATGTAAGGTTAACGGTAATGTAAAGGAACAACCAAAATATGGCCATGATCAAAGCAACCGTTTCATTGTACCGCGTTTTTAAAAACTGAGGCATGGTAAATATTCGGTTCTTTAAATAGATAGGCATAAAAAACACAGCAACAATGATTAAGGATGCAGCAGCCAGCCATTCATAAGCAGCAATAGCCAAACCTAATTTAAAGCCACTGCCAGACATCCCGATAAATTGTTCCGCCGAAATATTGGATGCAATTAAAGAAGCGCCAATGGCCCACCAGGTAAGCGACCCTTCTGCCAGAAAAAAATCTGTTGAAGTTTCTTTAATTTTTTTCTTACGCCTGTAAATCCAAATACCATAAGAAGCCACTATAATAAAATAGATCACGAAAACAATAATATCAGCGGTTTTTAGCATAATTAAAATTGAAAGGATGAATTTAGTTTAAGTATGTGGTATTTTATTTAAAGAATTATTTTTTTACAGAAAACCGGTATACGGATGATGTTTGATAAATTTGACCTGAATCTAACAAGGTGGAAGGAAAGCCAGGCTGGTTAGGGCTATCAGGAAAATGCTGTGTTTCTAAGCAAAAGGCCGTTCTGAAATCATCTTTAGTTCCTCCTTTAAATGCGTTTTTGCTTTGCATAAAATTACCGCCATAGAATTGTAGACCAGGCTCCTGAGTAAGTATCATCATTACAATTCCTGACTTATCGCCGGTAACTGTTGCTGCAGTGTTCATACCTAAAGCGTTTTTACTTAAAACAAAATTGTGATCGTAACCATTTCCGTTTTTTAGTTGTTGATGTGTTTCGTTTATTCTTGAACCTATTGTAATTGCCTTTCTAAAATCAAAAGGGGTTCCTGTAACAAGTTCATTTTTACCTGTTGGTATCAATGTTGAATCTACGGGTGTATATTTATCTGCATTAATTTGTAATACATGATCGTTGATGGTTCCGCTGCCTTCGCCATTCAAATTAAAAAAAGCATGATTGGTTAAATTCACTACTGTTTTTTTATCTGTCGTTGCCTGGTAATCCAATTTAACTTCGTTATTGTTTGTTAAAGTATAAGTAACCTTCACATTAAGATTACCCGGATAACCTTCTTCCATATCTTTTGAAAGATAGAATAGCTCTAATGTTGAATCATTGGGTTGAGTAGCATCCCACACTACATACTGAAAACCTTTTTTGCCCCCATGCAATGTGTTAGGGCCGTTATTGGTGAACAAAATATATTCTTTGCCATCTAATGAAAAATTTCCATTCGCTATACGATTGCCATATCGGCCAATAGTTGCTCCAAAATACGGTTCTGTTGATTTTATATAATCCTGCACACTATTTAAGCCTACTACCACATCTGTAATTTTTCCGTTTTTATCAGGTACCCATAAACCAACCAGGCGTCCGCCATAATTGGTTATTGCCGCTGTCATTCTCTTATTGTTTTTTAAAATATAGAGGTCAGTCGTTTTTCCATCAATAGTATCCTGGAAATTTTTTTTATCAGGGAGTGAAATCTTCATTGCATTTGTTTTATCTGCAGTGGTGGAAGTTTTATTTCCATTATCACCACAACCGAAGAAAATTAGTGTTGCGAAAATGGTGAAAATTTTAGTCATATAGGTTGATTATTTATTTCTGTTATTTAATTTTTTAATCAGGTTCACTTCATCCTGACGATAAGGAGTTCCGTCTTTAAAAAAAATATCATGAAACCATTCTATTGGCTGATCACCAGAGGGGATGGGTGTATCCCAGGCATAAATAGTATTACTTTTTCCTGCAACAAAACCCCAGTTAATAGCGCCAATATTCTGTTTTTTTAACATGGGTAAGATGTTAGAGAACCTGCTATTCCTGGTTCTTGCCATATACTCTGTACAGATCAGTGGCCGGCCACTTGCTTTTAGTAACTCCAGGGTTCTTTGGTGCCACGGTTGATCTTCGTAATTATGATAGGTAATCACATCTGAATTCTGTAATTGAAAAGCATTGAGTTTTTCATAATTCCATGCCCATAATCCTGCACTTATAGGTTGCTCCGGATTAACAGCTCTTGCCCAACTAAATATTTTTTTAAGAAGCGGAAGGGAAGATTCAAGCTTACCGGAATTTCCCGGCTCATTGTACAGATCCCAAAGCAAAATACGTTTATCGCTTTTAAAACGCGTTAATACATCGGTTACATATTTTTCCAACTCAGGAAATAATGTAGAATCATTTGAAAGAGGCTGGCCCGGATCCTGCACCCAACCTGAATTATGTATACCAGGTTTTGGCTCTGGTTGCTTCCCCGCATGAGGAATTTTATTCCAGCAATCATCAAAGAAAACAAAAAGAGTTTTAATGCCATGTTTATTTGCAATGGTTAAAAATTTATCCATCCGCGATTTAAATCCTTGTGGATCTTCTTTCCATGCTACGCTATGTAAATACACACGCATGGTATTGAACCCTATGTTTTCAGCCCATCCAAGTTCACGATCAATTGTAGCACTATCAAATGTTGCTGCCTGCCACATTTCTAATTGGTTGATTGCGGTACTTGGTAAAAAATTAGCACCAGTTATCCATTTGTGTTCGTTATACCATGCCCAGGCTTTTTCCGGAGTCCAAAGTTTGCCCAGCACTTGAGCTTCAATAGCTGTTTTTTGGGGTTTTAATTTTTGGGCTTCAATCTCTCCGAATAAAATGAAGAATAAAAGAAAGAATAAACTGTTTAATGGCCTAATAAATTTTTTTGAATTCATGTTTTATATTTTAAATTTTTTTTGCCGGGAGCTTTTATGGAAATACCCGCTTTTACAGGTTCTCCAAAATACGGAATTCCTTTTTTATTCCAGGTAAAAGGTTGTGCTCTGGGCGAACGAAACCTTCCACATCCCTGTGCAGGAGCTGAATTAGCATGATATAAAATCCAGTCTTCTTTACCATCAGGCGATCTAAAAAAAGAATTGTGTCCCGGTGCATACACTCCATTTTCTTTTGATTGTGCAAATACCGGCTGAGAGGATTTGTTCCACAAAGACGAATCCAGTAAATTCTTTTTTCCGGTAAATGCCAGCATTCCTAAACTATAATTTTCTGTCCAGCAGCCGCTGGCTGAGTAAATTAAAAACAATCTCTTTTTATGTTTTAATATTTGAGGACCTTCATTTACATTAACATGAGGCGGATTGTTAGCATCATTCAAATCGCCGTGCTTTTCCCAGTCAAAAACAGCACTGGAGATACGCACTCTTTTTCCTTTTACTATCCACGGTTTTTTCATTTTTGCAATGTAAATATCCTGGCTTCCATTCTTATCGCCTTCCCACCCTGACCATATCAAATACAATTGCCTCCGATATAAAAATACAGAACCATCAATCGCCCATTTATCAGAAGCATCAGCTATTTTCCCTTTGAAATTCCAAGTTCCTGATAAAGGATCAGGCGATGCATTTTCCAATACATACATACGGTGATTGTTATTGTTTCCATCATTTGCTGCAAAATAAACGTACCATTTTTTATTGATAAAATGGATTTCCGGTGCCCACAATTGTTTAGAATAATAAGTGTTTGGCGGCGGAACAAATATGGTTTTTCTCTCTGCAGTTTTAAGGGCTGCAAGGTTGGTTGTTTTCCAGATAACAATACTGTCGCCTAAAGTGTGGGTATAATAATAGTAACCATCTTTGTAAATGCTCCAGGGATCAGCACCTGAAAGCAAAAGCGGATTACTAAAAGTATTGTCGCGATTTTGTGACCATGCAGAAACCTGCAATAATAAAACGAAACTTAGAAACCAAACGCTTTTGTTATACATAAAGCAGTAATAGTTATTCTTTGATAAATTATATCAATCTTTCGGTTCTTTATTATGTAAAAAATAATTGCAACAATAACTTTTCGGGTAAAATTATTATTAGACCTTCTTTACAATATTGTATTCGGGCTTCCAATCATAAATTTTATTTTGATACATTGAATCGTTCGCAAGCTTAACAATAATAGCAGTTTTGGCGCCTGTATATACATTGGATGATGGTAATTTTTTATTTTGAATACAATCATAAAATTCTTTCAATGCATACCATGTTCCATCTTTTGCTGATTTTTCTTTTAAGATGGGAATGCCTCCTTCTTTTGTCCATTCAATTTTAGTAGCTCCTGTTACTCCATCAACGGTTTCCAATTCTTTTTTTGTTTTTGGTTCGGGATAATAAAACCCGTCATTCACTTTTAATTCAACAGCGCCTTTTGTGCCTTTTATTCTGAATATGTATCCTTCATGTGAATTGCTGCAAGTGGCGCCAAAGTTTCCGATCATACCTTCTTTATATCGCAACACCACCTGTACATTATCAAAGGTTTCTCTGCCATCTTTATAAAAATCGATTCCGCCGGTGCCAATAATAGTTTGCGGAGTACTCTTAAAAGCCCAATTAATAAAATCAATCTGGTGAGATAACAACTCTGCCACCAACCCACCTGAATAAGCCTTGTACATTCGCCAATTAATTTGCCTTTCTAAAGATGGATCGGGCACTGCCCTGCGCCAGCTGGAATTACGATCCCATCTGCAATCTATCTGTGTAACTTTTCCGAGGTAATCTTTTTCAATCATTTCTTTTACACGGGCATAAAGGGGAACAGAACGATACTGATGCCCTACCTGGAAAACCTGTGCCGGTCTTGATTCTACTAACTTTATAAAAGATAAGCTTTCTTCAATATTGAAAGTCATTGTTTTTTCATGATAAACATGTTTACCTTCTTTAATTATATCGGAAGAGATTTTAAAATGCAGGTATAAAGGTGTGGCATTTACCACAGCATGTACATTTTTATCATTAAGCAATTTGCGGTAATCAGAATAAATTTTATAATCTTCGCCAGACAAATATTTTTTTGTTTCCTCAATACGAAAAGGAAGAACATCGCAAATTGCCACGATGTTGAAGTATTCTTTTAAATCTTTCATTACCGATATAATTCCTTTGCCTCTGTCGCCACATCCGATTATTGCAATATTTATTTTTTCGCCAAAGTTTATTAATGGCATACCACTCATTGATTTTGAAATATAAAAACCGCCTGCAAGCAAGCTCGAATTTTTTATGAAACTCCTTCTCTTCATTGTAATTATTTTTTTATAGTTAGATACTTATAAAAACCGTTTGTTGCGGTATCGCTAATAGTTCTATCTTTTTTTTTATAAACAAAAAAAACTTCCAAATCATTTCTATTTTCCAGAAATAAAAATGATTTCTTTAACCCCATCACCATGAATGCATTATCATAAGCATCAGCAGTGATAGCATCTTTCGCAATTACAGTCACACTTATCATACCATTATCAACAGGATAGCCTGTAACCGGATCAATGATGTGAGAATATTTTTTTAAGCCTTTCGTGAAAAATTTACGATAGCTGCCCGAAGTGGTAACACTACCGCTACTCAAATAAATTGTATGCCCCACAGGGAGAAAATCCGCATCATCACCCGGTTTCTCTATACCTATTACCCATTGCTTTTTATGTTGATTTTCGCCTTTCACTCTAATTTCTCCACCTAATTCAACAAGATAATTTTTAATTTTATTTTTTTCTAAAAAGTCAGCGATCACATCCACACTATAGCCTTGTGCAATTCCATTACAATCAATTTGAACGCATGGTTTCTTTTTTTGCAATTCATTTTTTTTTATCTCAAGCATTGAAGTTCCAATACATTTTTTTAAGCCCTTTATACTTTCAGGCTCCGGTATAAAATTAGTTTCGTTCACTCCAAAACCCCATGCCTGTACTAAAGGTTTTACGGTGATATCAAAGGCGCCATTAGTGTTTTGAAATGTTTCAATTGATTTTTTAATTACTTTGATAAAATGATCATCAACTTCACATCCAGCTTCTGAATTATTAAATTGATTTATCAAAGAATAAGGTTTGTATAGAGATAGAGAGCTATCAATTTTATTTAAAATACTATCTACCTGATTTTTTGTAACTGTACTTTCATTCTGAATATAAGTGATATGGTAAGTGGTGCCTTGGGCATTGCCAGTTATAGTATGAACCTGATCTTCTTTTAGTGCTGTGATAGAAAAAAACAGGTTTATCAAAAATAATACAGGTATCACCATTTCCTTATTTTGATGCTTCTGAAAGATATTTCGTCACCATGATCCTGTAAAAGAATTCTGCCAGTATTCGCCATTCCAAAGTTATGCCAGCCTTTATATTTGCTTTTTGCAACCAGACCCTGATATTGTGGCGAGCCTCGTTGATACTCCACCACTTTGTATCCGTTTAACCAATGCTCAATTCTATTATCGGAAAACACCCTGATAATTCCCTGGTTCCATTCGCCAATTTTTTTTCTTGCAGCCTGATTTTTTTCTGAAGGAATGAGATCGTACAAAGAAGCTAAAGTGCGGTTACCATTAACTCCCAATTTAGCATCGGGATGTTTATTATCATCCAGTATCTGGTACTCAAGCCCAATGGCAGAGCCTGCATTGTTTTCTTTTTCCGTTACAAAATATTTAATGCCACTGTTGGCGCCTTCGGTAAGTTTAAAATCAAATTTTAATTCAAAAGCGCTGAATTGTTTTTCTGTTACAATATCACCTCCATTTGCAGCTTCTTTGCCTGCGGATTTTAATACTGTGAGTACACCATCTTTTATCTCCCAGCCTTTTTCAGGAAAATTTTCTTTGTATGCACCCCTCCACCCGGTTGTTGTTTTACCATCCCAAAGTAATGTATAGCCAATTTTATTTTCCTGCGGAGAAATATAATTGGCAACAGTATTAACCACAAAAATATTATCGTAAGGTGAAGGTTTAAGATTGTTTGTTTTAATACGAATATTGCGCCAGCGGATTTGTTTACCCGGTTGATCTTTTTTTGCAATGCCATGCACCTGCAATGCTATAAAACCTTTAGCGGTTTCAGCATCTACCACATGCGATGTGGGTATGCCATTTACCCAAACCCTGATAGTATTGCCAATACACTCTATGTGATATTTATTCCATTGATTGTTTTTAAATGCTTTTTTTCCTATAGAATTTAATTCCATGTTGTACAACCAGCCTCTTCTTGCTTCATCATACAATCCTCCGCTCCATGCTCTTGCTGATGGATCAACCTCTACCTGGTAACCATGTACACGATTATTTTGATATTCGGGATAACTCAGACTCCTGATCTGAATACCCGAATTCATTGAAGTATCAACAAACAATTCCATTTCCAGGATAAAATCTCCATATTCTTTTTCGGTTGCCAGAAAAGAATTGGGTTCGTTAGAAACTGTAGTGCCGACTATTTCATTATTCTTTGCTTCGTAATTGGCTTTACCATTCAATTGCTTCCAGCCGCTTAAATCTTTTCCATTGAACAGGCTAACCCATCCTTTTTGCGCTTTACTGTAAAAAGTAAAACTCATAAAAAGCATTATAATAACGATATATTTCATTGAATACAATTTATGTGTAAGGGATGTTACAATAATCAAAATGGGTTTTTAATAGCGTACAGGGGTATCTCGTGACTCAGCATATGCTTTACTGAAATCAGGTTTTTTAACCTGGCTTGCTACAAAACGAATTCCCTGAAATATAAGTTGAACATACAGGGGATCTGAGTAATCTTTTTTATGATGCCCTAAAGTTGTGAACCATGTATGTCCGCCATCAAAGTCGTTTGTCCATGCTGCAGGATATAATTCAGAAAAAGTTCCTTCATTTTTTATTATGAGATTTCTTTGTACAGTATCCGTTGCATTTAAAGAAGTAATATCCATTGCCAGTATTGTTTTGGTGCCCGGGTATAGTTCCTTTGCAAAATAAAATTCGTCCTCTTTTTCCCATTCTTTAGGCAGGCCCTGCATTGAGGGATGTGTTGGATCAATAACCTTTACTTTAAATTTTTGAAATTTTGCATGCCATGCAAACGTGCCTCCCATCATATTTTTAAACCACTTCCAGTTACGTTCTGTGCCTGTAACAGAATGTATTCCTACAAAGCCTCCGCCAGCTTCAATATAATGCCTGAAAGCCAGCCGTTGTGCATCGGTATCAAATACATCATTGTTGGTACTGGGAAAAATAAGCATCGTGTATTGCTTAAGATTTTGCTCCGTCATAACTTTAGGATCAGCTGAACTATCCACTTTAAAGCCATGTTCCTTTCCTAACTTTTGAATGGCTGCCACTGCACTTGGTATATTATCATGCACATATCCTTTGCCATTTTTTGTATAAACCAATACTGTTACTTTTTTTAAACTGACATTATCCTGTGAATAAGCACTTACTGCAGGTGACAAAAACACAAAAAGAAGAATTATTTTGTTGAACATTTTCATAATACAATTTTAGATAGAATTATTGTTTATGTAATTTAACTGTTATTGCCGGAGGATCAGCAAAATTTTGCCAGCCGGTTTCCGCTTTTTCTTTGGAAAAGGGATCATTAAAAACAAGAAATCTGTATTTAAGCACATAGACTTTCCCCGGGCTTATTAACCAGTTCATATTTTTTGTTGGTGAAAAATTAAGAAATACATCTCCACGTTTGTTCATGTTTTCCGGCCATACTCTTAATGGCTCTGGATAGTTATAATTAGTTGGATAAGACATCATGATCAATCCTGCATGATCTTTATTAATTGCGCCTTGTACCATGCACCATCTGGCTTTGCTGCCATCTGCCTCCTTTCGTTCTTTACCTTCAGACGTAATTATTTTACTGTTCGCACTATCCCACTCTTTGGTAGCCCGCAATCCAAGCCCGCCATAACGATATTCAAGTAAAAGAACGGGACTTTCAGTTACACAATTCAATTGTATGGTAATGTCTGCTATGTAATAATTTTGATTAATGCCTGGCTGATAGATTCGAACCGTTTGCACTTCGTTTAATGCAACTTTTTCATCTCCGTTTTTCCGGAATACAACATGTTGATGTAACGCTTTGTATTCAGCAAATACATTTCCCATAGTGGTAGAAATAAAACCGGCAAATCGTACTGTTCCCTGTTTTTTTACAAGGTTCCAAAAATCAACAGTATCTTTTTCAAAAAGCACTTCTGTCCAAGGATTCCATAATCCCCAGTGATGATAATGATCGGGTGCATTGATACGTGTTAATTCCTGCCCCCGGGGTGACCATAACGGATGTATAAAACCACTTCTTCTATAAACAGTATCTATACCTTTTGGAGGATAAATAGTTTTGTAATTATAACGCAGCAAACTTTTATTACCGTTGCTGATAGTAAGAAACCCATCTGCAGCAACTGCTTTAATTTGAGCAGCATTTTGCACAGGTTTACTTCTTACCAATTCAAAAATCCTTGATCTGTTATTCTCCGCTTGTGGTTTAAGTATCCAGTATAAATTTCTTTGTTCATCAAATTCAATTTGGTATGCAACCGGCGTATAAGATTTTCCCATTACCTCTACCAGTTGCAAAACACTATCCGGCAAAAGTGTGATAGCATCAAGATTTATGCGGACAGGAATTTCAAGATCATTTTTATTGTTTTGAAGTTTAACTTCAAGAGTTGCAATTTTCTGAGCATTAATTGTAAAAGACTGTATTATCAATCCGAACAACAATACAAATACTGAATTTATTTTGCGGTAATGCATAACTTATTGAATGGCGCCTGCTGTTCTTTTAGCAAATTCCAAAGCGGTGGTGGTAGTGTAATATTTTGCAATCATATTTGGCACTTCCCAAGCAGGTAACTTGCCTTCTTTTAAATATTGCAAAAATTTTTCAGTAACCCGGGCAAAATGCGCCTCGTGTCCTTCTCTATATTTTTCGGGAATAACTACTTCCCATCCGGATTTCGTTTTCTTTAATTCAAGTCCGGGAAATTTCGTCTGCAAAGATGTAAAATTCTTTATCAAAATATTTTCAAAGGAGGCATCCTGCTTATTAACTGGTTCAATGTAAAGAGAAGGTTTATACTTTTGTTCGGCCCCCTGCCTTATTACAAGATTTGATTTGGTTCCTCTCATAATGGAATAATGAGTGTCTCCTGCACCCTCCGGCGCTTTGTAGGCCCATGTAACAGAAACTTTCGCATGAATACCTTTTAACTGATAATTGATCTCACCATTACTGAAAACTTTTAATATACTATCCTTCACTACATTTTTTTTCAGGTAATCGGGAAAGCCATTTAGTTTGGTAACAGCATTAAACTGGCTTACCGACATATCGGTCGGCCAACGCCTTGCAGAAAAAAACTGAATATCTTTTTTATAATCTATTATTTGCTCCGGAAAACATTCCCACTGGATAAGATCAACCAGATGCGTAGTTACATCAACAATGCCTTCGCCTTCCTGTGTAACATCCATAAACCAGGGCGGCCTTGTTAAAATACTTCCTGAAACATATTTAAAAAAATGATGCACACTTTCTTTTGTTACAGCAGGGTTTTCTACAGTTCCTTTTTCCAATTGTCCAAAAATTTCAGGGAGAAAGGATAACTCTCTTTGTAACATTGTGGAGATCTCATACCGTTCGGTCATGATATCATAGAGAAGTACATCGTTTTTTTTTGCTGAGACAAAAGCCGTTTTCAGTATTTCAAAATTTTGTACATCAATGGCCATTGGTTTATCAGCCAATACATTAAATCCTTCAGTTACAGCTTTTAATATGTATTCGGTTTTCTTACGATTATTTCCTGACATTACTACCACGTTTCCCTTCCCGACTGCGTCCTTCCGAAGGGCTTTATCATTCAGCATTTTTTCTAAAAAATCATTTCCTGTATAAACTTGTTCTTCCCATTTTGTGGGATTATCAGGGCGGGTATTGTAAGCTTTTATCCTGCCTAAATGTTGATCCAGGTCAGGTCCATCAGGTGCATATACATGCACAACCGGATCAACATCCGCATACATGGTCTTTTGTACCAAAGCGGCATGAAAGTGGCCAGGGTCAAGCGTTATAAGCTGTACTCCACTAATTTTAGACCTATTGGTTTTTTGGATATTGCTGCATGCAGCCATCGTAAAAAGAAAAAGGATGGCTAATATTTTTTTCATAATTAACTTCTCTTTTTAACCACATAATTAGTTCCATAAGGATAACGCTGTGGCCTTGATAATAATTTATTAGCCTCAACATTATCTTTAAACATTTCTTTTTTAGGATCCCAATATAGTTTGCCCTCTGTTTTCATAGCGGCGTAAGCTACCAGGCAAGCACTGCATGAGCGGTGAGCTACTTCCGCAGGGCTGATAGTTTGCTTTTTGCTTTGAATACAATCAAGCCAGTTACCATGCTGCTCGGGGCTATCATATAAATGAATTTCATTTGGTTTTATCAGTGAGGTTAAAATATTAGGGTCGCTGGCCTCGAAAGGCTTTTGTTTGCTACCAGCACCCGGATCAGAAGATGTAACACCAACATTTCCTCTTGTAACAAAAATCCATCCATCGCTTCCTTCAAATCGTACACCGTTAGGGTTTTTGCTGTTTAAGTACATATCAACACCATTTGCGTATTTTAACTTCGCTTCATAGTTGCCATGTACATTCCATAAACCTTTTGTCGGAAATTCTGCTGTAGCCTCTGCTTCAATAGGCCCGGTAAATTCTGTGTTCATTCCCCAATGTGCAATATCAATATGATGTACACCCCAGCCAGTTATCATGCCTGCTCCAAATTGATCGCAACGTAGCCATCCTCCACGAGAATTTGGATCTGTTTGCGAATGAACACGATCCAGCGTATAATATACATACGGTGTTGAGCCAAGCCACATATCGTAATTAAGATTTTCCGGAATTGGCATTTCTGTTGTATTGCCTCCCGCAGGATCAGAAGGTAAGCCAATACGAACTGTATGCAGCTTACCAATTCTCCCGTTTCTGACAAGCTCACAAGCTTTTCTAAATTGCGGCCATGGATTGGCGGAACGCTGCTGACTTCCTAACTGAAAAGTTACTCCGGATTTTCTAACAGCATCACTCATTTGTCGTCCTTCTTCAATAGTAACCGATGTTGGCTTTTGTAAATAAATATGTTTGCCGGCGAGTGCAGCTTCTATAGCGGGTTGTGCATGCCAATGATCGGGAGTACTGATCATTACAGCATCAATATCTTTATTAGCAAGCAAGGCATGATAATCATCGTAGGTTTTTACATCAATATAATTCGGTTGCCCTGTTTTTTTTGCATACCATCCCTCTACTAATTGCTTACCGCTTTTCAATCTAACATTATCTACATCGGCTATGGCCATTATTCGGGCTACATCATATTTAAATGTTTCAGCAAGATCATGTGTACGTGCTATGCGGCCACAACCTATTTGCCCGATATTAATTTTATTACTGGGTGCATTCTTCCCCAAAACGGATGCCGGAACAATTGTAGGAAAACCTGCACGAAGTATGGAAGGAATATTTGCCAAAACAACTGTGCCTGCTGTTGCAGTAGCTGTATTCTTTAAAAAATTCCTCCTGCTGTTATCATTTTTTTCTTCGGTCATTTTTTTTAGTTTAAAAAAGGCTTGCTCAATGTAAAGCAAACCTTTTGTTTAATTTTTTATTATTTAAAATTGTGTGCTTTCAAATTAATCTGGTATTTTATCAAGTGCTGGTACATTTTTATCAAAACCAATATATCCTTTGTTCTGATTTATTATCCCATTACTGTTTGCCTGAATAACTGTACTGGGTACGGGCCATAAAATATGATATGGGCTTATAGTATAGGTAGTGCCGAAATTGGTTTTAAGTTTAAGTCTGTAAAAATTGTTTTTCAATATCACTCTATCGTATAAATAGTTATTATCTGAAAAACTTGCTAAAGAATACGTTTTCCCATTTTCAGCGGCCTTGCCTGTTTTTGCAAACAGATAGGATATCCTTGTCAATTCTGTTTTACGAGGTTCTTCAAAATTAAGTTCGCGGGCTCTTTCATCAAGAATTGTTCCCATGCTTACCATGGCTGCAGTAATTGGAGAACAACCGGCACGGGTTCTTACCTGATTGATATCAGCTGCAGCATTTGGAAGGTCTCCTTTCCAGAAATAAGCTTCAGCCCTTAATAAATAGGTTTCTGCTATCCTAAACAAATACCAATCACTATGGCCACCCTGCATAGGGGAGTTTTCAAAATCAGGTACAAAATATTTATATTGAGGCCATCCGTAGTAACTTCTGATAGTGTCTGTAGTAATTCGCTGCACATTTTTAAGATACCATGGATCGTTTGAAGTTTTTAATCCCGGGTCATTATATAAAAGGTCTTCCATAAATATCCAGTTTCCCTTAGCATGTCTCAAATCTTTTGGATCGTCCCATATTTCATATTGAGCATAATTACTGGGGCGTGTTCTTCCAATACCTCTGCCATACAAATTTGATTGGATAAACTCAGGGTTTGTATTATCATTTGTTCCTTTTTTACCGCTGGGGGTATTTACATTGCTACCCCATAATGGAACAGCCTGCCGCATTATAGTCATGCCTGTACCAAATTGACCCTCACCAAACCTGTCGATGATCATATATATACCTTCTCTATTTTGTGCAAGAGACTTATTTTCGGGCCTGTGTAAATCCCATATAACATTAGTAGGTAATGGAACCGGGATTGTTGTACCAGGAGGAACAAGAGCAGGAGGAGGTGCACTGCCAAAAGGAACTCTCATTAAGCTATACGCACTTCCGTTTATAACACTACTGGCTGCTGTTATTGCAGCGTCAAAATTACCAAGCGCCAGGTTTACTTTAGTTAGCAAATGTGCCACTGCACCTTTTGTAACATCGCCCTTATTAACGGCATCTGTTGTCCACAATAATGCAGAGTCAAGGTCAAGCTTAATACGCTGAAGGATCACTTCTCTTTTTACTGAATAGAAATCAAGTTTTGGGTCAGTTATCTCTTTCATTACTACAGGTACATCGCCAAATTGATTGGTTAACCTGTAGTATCGCAATGCCCTGTGAAAATAGGCTGCTCCGAGGATAGCATTCCGTTGTGCCGTAGATGTATATACAATTCGGCTGTCATCAATCCTGGAAATAACTGTATTAGCATATTTGATAGCTCTATATGCTTCATCCCAGTAAACCAGTATCTTATTACGATCATCGTTATTAAATGTAACACCATCAGGGGTTATTACTAAATTCAAATCAATAGCTGGTCCTGCTTTATCGGTTGTACCTTCTACAGCAATTTCACTAAAAAGCATTTCGGTTAAAATTGGCGGGTTACCACCGTAATATTCGATTCTTAAATTTCTGGCGCAGGCAACCAATGCAGCCTGTAAACCTGCAACATCCGTGTAGGCTGTTTCAGGCAAATAAAATGATAAAGGCTCCGGTTTCAGAAAGTCTTTTTTACAATTAATAGAACCCATAAGAATTATTGTAAAAAGCGCTGATATTATTGTATGTTTTAAAAGATTTTTCATGTTTAACTTATTAAATTAGTTTAGAGAGTAAGGTTTATACCTAATGAATAATAACGGGGTGGTGGCGTATTACCATATTCAACATCCCAAAAAGTCCAGCCTGGTTGGTATATGCCCGCATTATTTACATTCATGTAAATTTTCATACTCTGAATTTTGGCCCTGCTTAATATGCTGGATGGTAGTGTATATGCAAGGGCTACGGTGCTTAACCTAATATAAGAAGCATTTCTATACACACTAAAATTGGCGCTGCCGTTGCTGGAAAAAAGCCTTGCATAATCATCTATGGGATTTTCAGGTGTCCAATACGGACGTATATAAGAGTTTTGGCGGTCTTGAAAACCACTGTTGTTTTTAGCAAAGTTATAGTCATCCTTCTGACCCCAGTTTGAATATAACATGAAAGAAAGATCAAAATTCCTTAAAATGGTAAATTCATTTCTGAGAGACCATTGAAATCTTGGAGTTCTAAATCCCTGGAATTGTCTGTCCTCGTCAGAAAATTTACCATCCCCATTTAAGTCCTCAATTTTAAAATCCCCAGGTTTAACGCCATATTTTGCAGCTTCAGTTGCTTCACTAACTTGCCAAACCCCCAACACTTTTAAATCCCAAATTTCATCAAGATCATGACCTATAAACCATCTGTTAGCTATGTCATCTCTCTCTGTCATGCCAATTTCTTTTCCGGCTGCATCAAATACAGGAACCGGTCCATACAAATGCACGATTTTGTTTCTGTTTACTACAAAGTTTATGTTAGACCTCCACGAAAATTTTTGCCCTTTTATATTGAGTGTATTTAATGTTAGTTCTATCCCCCTGTTTTGGACTTCTCCAAGGTTATCTAACCTATTGGTAAACCCTGATACAATTGGTAGTGTACGGGTTACCAGAAGGTCTTTTGTTGATTTTCTGTATACATCAATGGAACCGCCAATCCTGTCTTTTAGTATTGAATAATCCAGGCCTAAATTATAAGATTCTGTCTTTTCCCATTTAAGTCCGGGGTTTTGTAAACGGTTTACAAATAACTGTGAAACCAATACAACAGTACCATCAGGTTTTACAAATTGATATTTGCCGGTGGTTAAATCTGCAAGCGCAAGGTATCGGCCAATATCACGATTACCATTTATTCCCCATGAAGCACGTAACTTACCATAATTCAGCCATTTTGCAGCTGCAAATTTTTCTTTTGAAAATATCCAACCTAATGCTATTGAAGGAAAGGTTGCCCGTGGGTTTTGAAGGCCAAAAGCCGAATAGCCATCCCGGCGAAGAGAAGTAGTTAATAGATATTTTTGTTTGAACGAATAATTTAAACGTCCCATTAAAGCATCACCGGTACTTACCTGGTCATCACTGTTAACGATGGGCTTTATTCCCGCTTCAATACTATGGTAACTCAAATTGTCATTAGGTGTAAATCCTTCGTTATCTATCTGATTCCTCCATGATTGAAATTTTTCTGCATTCACAAGGAATGTTGCATCCAATTGATGCTCCCCAAACGCTTTTTTCCAATACAAGAGATTATCTATTTGCCAGTTATATGTTGTTTGCTCTGTTCTGGTTGCAACTCCGCCACGCACAGATACGCGAAAATCTTTTGCCGATCTGCCATTAAAAAACCTGTAAAACTGGAAACTGGGTATAAAGTTGGTTTGATAAGAAAACCCCCAAGGCAAATTACCTTTTGCATATATTGTACCGAATAGGGTATTTTCCTTTTGTAACCTGTTTGTATAAGTATTGTCAAGAAATGGATTTGTGTTATTACCAACATCATCATTAGGGCTATCCCTTAAAGTAATGCCATCGGCTTTATATTTTTCACCATAGGGAGAAGCATTAATCATTTGCTGCCAGCTATATGGTACCTGGCTTTCGTCACGATCTGCAAATTGTGTATTTATCCCTACTGTCAAAAATTTTGCTGCTTTTGCTTCAAGATTTAGGCGCATTCTGTAGGTTTTAAATTCATCACCTCTAATAACTCCCTGGTTATTTGTATAATTCAAAGACATGTAATAAGAAACATCTTCCTTTTTCGCAGCAATGCTAATCGTATGATCCTGGCGAAATCCTTTCTGAAACATCATACTATACCAGTCAATAGTTTTCCCTGCTTTATAATTTGTACGCTCTATTGATAATAACTTTAGCCTGGTAAGCCAGATATCAATAGAATCTCCCTGGGAGTTATCATATGCTTTCCATTGTGCTACAGTAATACCTGCAGGCAACTCCCTCGGATCATTGAAACGAAAAGGTTGGGCTGTTGGATTTTGACTTTTCAATACATCAGTTCTCCAGGCCACAAAACCAGGACCGTCGTACAAGGGTTCATTGATGGCTAATTCGCCAAAACCAACATTTGTATTAAAGGTGATTGTAGGTTTTGCCCCTGTCCCCTTTTTGGTAGTAATCATTACTACGCCGCTAGCTGCTTTAGCTCCGTAGACGGCCGCTGAACTGGCATCTTTTAATACATCTATAGTAGCGATATCATTAGGATTAATATCAGCCAATTGCCCTTGGTAAATAACTCCATCAAGAACGATTAGCGGAGAAGTACCAGCATTTAGTGAAGATCTTCCTCTTACTAATAAGCTTCCTCCACCTTTTGCTGATGTGCTGGTGGAAACATTAAGGCCTGCAATGTTTCCCCTTAATAGATCAGAGATAGTTCCCGGGTTCTCATTTTCCAATCGTGCTGCCTTAACTTGTGAAATTGCTCCGGTAACATCTCTTCTTTGTTGTGTGCCGTAGCCAACTACCACCACTTCATTTAAATTAGAAACTGTTACGGATAGTGAAAGATTAATATTTGCTCTACCACTTACCGCAACTTCCTGTGAAATAAAACCGGTATAGCTAAATTCTAACACGCCATTATCAGGAACATCATTAAGTGTAAAGCGTCCATTTACATCGGTGGATGTTCCCTTATTGGTTCTTTTAAGCGTTACGCTTACACCAGCTAATGGCCTTTTTTCACTGTCAGTTACTTCTCCTGTAACCATGTGTGGCGGTGGTGTTGCATGTAGTGCCACAGGCAGCCAAAAAGAAATAAAAAAAAGAAAAGTAATTTGTTTTAAAAATTGTACGTGAAATACACGTGTTAAATTTTTCATCATAAGCAGGTTTAATTTATGAATAAAGTTTTGTTAGATAATTAATTTCATTAAAAAAAAGCAGTTTGATAAAACAGCAGTAGCGTTGTTAAATATAAGCTAATTTATAAGGTAAGACATTGGAAATAAGCAAAAAGATGCTTGAGGTAACTAAAACCGCTACTACAACGTTTGAAAAAGTTTATACAAAAAAGAAAAAGCAGCAAAAATTAAAATATACTGGTGAATATTTATTGTAGGAGTTGGGTTAATTACTAATCCTACTCGATTTTACAATCTCAATTGCCTGAATAGTAAGTTCTTCAATTTTTTTATAATCTTTTTGCTCCAGCAATTGTTTACTTATCAATTTACTTCCCATTCCAACGGCGCAGACTCCCGCTTTAAACCATCCTGCAATATTTTCTTTATCAAGATCTACACCGCCTGTTGGCATGAATAATAAATTTGGAAACAATTCTTTTACAGCGATTAAAAAAGCAGGCCCCAGAATATTTCCCGGAAATAATTTTATCATTTTGGCGCCTAAAGTTTCTGCACGAATTATTTCAGTAGGTGTCATACATCCCGGCACCCAAAGCATATTATTTTTATCAGCAACTTTTGCCACGCTTTTAACAAGACCAGGGGAAATAATATAATCAGCGCCGGCATCAATAAATGTTTGAGCCATTCCACCATCTTTGATAGTTCCAATTCCCAGGTACATCCCTTTTAATTCCGAATCACATACTTCTCTCATCTTTTTAAAATTCTGGAGCGCAGCCTCACCCCGGTTAGTATATTCAACTGCCCGTATCCCTGCACTGTACAATGCTTTTAAAACATTTATACTTACTTCTGTGTCTTTGGTAAAATACAGTGGCAATATCCCTTGTTCAGGAATCAATTTTAATAGTTCTGATTTTTTATCCATAAAATTTTATTATTAAACAATGTTATCGGAATTACTCCATAAATGCAATATTTATTTACGAAATCGTTTTCGTAATTTTTTTTGCTGTATAAATTAATATGAAAGATATTTGACCTAATTGCTTTTAACCCAAAAATAATCCCTTACTAAATAAACCCTTAATTACCATGGCTAAAAAAGTTGTAACACTCGGTGAAATAATGCTCCGTCTCTCCACACCTGATTTTAAAAGGTTTGTGCAGTCTGACAGCTTTGATGTTACGTATGGTGGCGGTGAAGCCAACGTAGCAGCGGCGCTTTGTAACTATGGTCTTCAGGGAACATTTGTTTCTAAAGTGCCGGATAATGCAATCGGGCAGGCAGCAATAAATCATTTACGCAGGTATGGTGTAGATACTCAATTTATTGCCCGTGGTGGAAAAAGATTGGGTATTTACTTTTTAGAAACCGGGGCATCCATGAGAGCTTCACAAGTTATTTATGATCGGGCTGATGCTGCCATTTCAGAAATGGAAATTTCCGAATTTGATTTTGATAAAATTCTAGAAGGTGCAGATTGGTTTCATACAACGGGCATTACGCCTGCGCTTAGCGATAAATCTGCAGCACTAACAGAAGCTGCTTTAAAAGCTGCAAAAGCAAAAGGCATTACTACAAGCATAGACCTTAATTATAGAAAAAAATTATGGAGCAAAGAAAAAGCAAGAGAAGTCATGACTAAGCTTTGTGAAAATGTTGATGTGTGCATTGGCAATGAAGAAGATGCGGATACAACGTTGGGTTTTAAAAGCGCAGGAACAGATATTACAAAAGGAGAATTAAATCTTGAAGGGTACAAAGATGTTTTTAAACAGATGAAAGATAAGTTTGGCTTTAAATACATTGCTTCTACTTTAAGGGAAAGTCACAGTGCATCTGATAATGGCTGGAGTGCATTGGTGTATGATGGCAATGAATTTTACCACACAAAACAATATGAAGTGCGAATTGTTGACCGTGTAGGAAGCGGCGATTCCTTTGCAAGCGGCTTTATTTATGGCCTTGTTTCAGGTATGGCAATGAAGGATGCTGCTGAGTTTGGGGTTGCCGCTTCTGCAATAAAACATACTATCCCAGGCGACTTGAATCATGCTACTTTAAATGATGTAAAAGAATTGATGAAAGGTGATGCTAGCGGAAGGGTGCAAAGGTGACCTAGCCCATTGATGGCATTCCTAAAAAATTATTTATGATTATTGATAATTTATCTAACTCAGAAAAATACAATTGCATTCATCCATTGTTTGCAAAAGCATTTGAATATATCAAATCACAAGATCTTGCAATAATTGAAGATGGCAAATTTGAAATTGATGGGGATAATTTAAGAGCAATTGTTTCTAATAAAAAAGGAATGACGGCAGCTGAATCTGCTTCAAAATTTGAATGCCATGATAAGCATATCGATATACAACTTTGCATAAAAGGCAAAGAACAATTTGGCTGGAAACCAAGAGCAGACTGCAAAAGATCAAAAAGGTGAATACAATGCAGAAAAAGATGTGGTTTTTTACAGTGATGTTCCTGATATGTATTTTGAATTAACAGATAACCAGTTCGCTATTTTTTTCCCTGAAGATGTTCATGCACCAATGATAGGAGAGGGAGGGATAAAGAAATTGGTAGTAAAGGTTAAGATATAATTGATTGTTCGTTCCGCTAAGGCAACCAATACCCAAAAAAGAAAAAGGTATGAAGTTCAGCAAGGTTATTATTTTAATATTATTTTTTGCTGCATCATGTAACGATAATAAACTCCAAAATTATGAGAGAATAGTAAATAGTGCTGACAAATTCGAAATTCACTATAAAAACACAGGCAAAATAATCACTATTCCAGATTCGTTAAAAAGTAATATCAAAAATATTCTTACAAGAAATATAAAACCTGAATTGCAAACGAAGTTTATTAATGACGTATCAATTCAATTATATAAAGGCGGAATTAAAAGTGGAACACTTATGATTACAAATAACGCTACTAAACCATTCGTAAACTTCAAATCTGATTCATTGAATTTTGGATTCCGACTTACGTATGGTATAGGGATGATAATTATTGAACTATCAATTAGTGTAGGCGGTTAACTACCTTGAGATTTAATTGTGTAGTTCAACAACTGCTACCAGCCAAAATACTTCTTCGCATTGTTATAGCAAATATCCTCGATAACTTTTCCTGTCCATTTAATATCATGAGGTAGCTCTCCATTTTCAATTTCTTCCCCAAACAAATTACATAGTATTCTTCTGAAATATTCATGACGTGGAAATGAAAGAAAACTTCTGGAGTCAGTAAGCATGCCCACAAACCTGCTAAGCAAGCCCATATTAGATAGAGTATTTATTTGCTTTGTCATTCCATCTTTCTGGTCCAAGAACCACCAGGCTGAACCCCATTGAATTTTCCCAACAACAGAGCCATCATTAAAATTACCTGTCATTGTAGCGAACAATTCATTGTCTGCCGGATTTATATTGTACAAAATCGTTTTTGCTAATTGATTTGTTGAATCGAGACGATTAAAAAACTTAGACATGGCCTTACCCTGGTCAAAATCTCCAATGGAATCCCAGCCTGTATCAGCCCCGAGTGTTTCAAGCATTCTTGTATTATTATTTCTTAAAGGCCCTAAATGATATTGCTGCACCCACCCTTTTTCCCAATCCCAAATAGCAAATATGTACAGCATAGCAGATTTAAACTTTTCTCTTTCTTCCAATGTAAGTTCTCTGCCATTGCGTATTTTATTGAATGCGGCAGCAACTTCCGCATCGGTATAATCTACAGCATAAATATGCTCAAGGCCATGATCTGAAACGGAGCATCCCATTGATGCAAAAAAATCATGACGCAGTTTCAGGGCATCTAAAAACGATTCAAATGAATTGATATTTGTATTGGTTACGGTTTGCAGCTTTTCTACATAATTATTAAATTCAGTAACATCATCAACATTCATTGCTTTATCAGGGCGAAAGGCCGGCAATATTTTTATTTCAAAACCATCATCTTTTATTTTTTTATGATGCTCTAATGAATCTGTAGGGTCATCTGTAGTGCAAACAACTTTTACATTCATTTTGCGCAACAGGTTGCGAACAGAATATTCTTTAGTTTGAAGTTTACTGCTACAGTCTGCATAAATTTTTTTAGCGTTATCCGCATTTAAAACTTCGTCAATATCAAAATAGCGTTGCAGTTCTAAATGTGTCCAATGATAAAGAGGATTGCGTAAAGTGTAAGGAACAGTTTCGGCCCATTTCTCAAATTTTTCATAATCGGTTTTATTCCCAGTTATATAACTTTCATTAATACCGTTCGCACGCATCCCCCGCCATTTGTAGTGGTCGCCATAAAGCCAAGCTTGCGTAATATTTTCAAAATTTATATCATTGGCAATTTGTTCCGGAGAGAGATGACAATGATAATCTATGACAGGCATTTTTTTAGCATGATCATAGTACAGCTTTATGGCAGTATCATTTTGCAATAGAAAATTTTTTCCTAAGAATTTTTTCATTTTATGATTCATCTGTAAGTGAGGATCCAATTAATTCTCAACAAGTATATTTTACAGGTCACTGATCGGTTTATATTTTGGAACCAACGTTTTTACAACTGCCCACGCAAATAAATAAGAAAAGGCACATATCGCAAACATAATGGTGTAGCCGGTTTCTATATGGCCTAAAACTTTATAATGATCAAATAATGCTCCTCCAAGTTTTGACATAACAACACCTCCCAAGCCACCCGCCATGCCACCAATACCTACCACCGAGCCTATTGCCTTTTTAGGAAACATATCAGATACGGTTGTGAAAATATTCGCCGACCATGCCTGGTGTGCTGCTGCACCAATACCAATAAGAATAACAGGCAACCAATAACTATATTGCCCCAAGGGCTGGGCAGCTAATATTACAAGAGGAAACAATGCTATCACAAACATGGCACGTAACCGGCCATCGTATGCTTTATATCCTTTTTTAATAAAATACATGGGGAAATAACCTCCTCCGATACTGCCCACCATTGACATGGTGTATAATAAAGCCAAGGGCAACATCACCGCCTTATCTACTATGCCATATTGTACTTTTAAATAAGCCGGAAGCCAGAACAAAAAGAACCACCACACGCCATCAGTAAAAAACTTTCCACATACAAAAGCCCACGTCTGCCTGTAACCAAAGAGTTTTGGCCACGACACTTTTTCCTTTGTTTCTTCAGTAACCGGGGATGTATCCTCTTCGCTGTTAATATAAGCTAACTCAGTAGCAGAAAGCCTTTTTTGCTTTTCGGGCCTTTCATACAATACCAGCCATAGTATTAGCCAGATAAAACCGATAAGGCCCATAATAATAAAAGCTGCCTCCCATCCCCAGTTTATCCTGATCCAGGGAACTGTTAGAGGAGCAAGAATAGCCCCTACATTACTTCCTGAATTGAAAATTCCTGTTGCAAAAGATCTTTCCTTTTTTGGAAAATATTCTGCTGTTGCTTTAATAGCAGCTGGAAAATTTCCCGCTTCGCCAAACGCTAACGCTGCCCGGGAAAACATAAATCCTAAAACAGAAACAGAAAAACCGGCAATGCCCGCCCAGCCTAAAGCTGTGGAGATGCCCTGACCTATAGGAATAGCCCATGCATGCATCATAGCAGCAAGAGACCATATAATAATTGCGAGAGCATATCCTTTTTTAGTACCTAATTTATCAATGATCCTGCCGGCAAATAACATGGAAAATGCATACACGAATTGAAATACTGCTGTAATATTTGCATAATCAGTATTACTCCAATTAAACATTTTTGGATCTGACAGATAAGGTTGCAAAAGACTAAGTACCTGCCGGTCAAGATAGTTAACAGTTGTGGCAAAGAATAATAATCCACAGATGGTCCACCGGTATTTTCCAATTTTTTCCATTTGATATTTTATAATTTAAAACTAAGTAATTAACTCGTAATATTCATACTTCTCAAAATTCCCATTTCAAGCCCACGCAGTTCCGATAAGCCTCTCATACGACCAATGCATGAGTAACCGGGATTTGTTTTTTTATTTAGATCATCCATCATTTGATGCCCGTGATCAGGACGGAAGGGAATGGGAGCATTTACTTTTTGTTGTATTTGCAAAATCTCTTTCATTACAGCATACATATCAGTATCACCATTTAAATGATCGGCTTCATAAAAATTTCCATGCTCATCACCTTTGGTATTTCTTAAATGAACAAAGTGCATTCTTGTTCCAATACTTCTAGCTATAGCAGGAAGATCATTTTGTTTTCCTGCACCAAGCGAACCTGTACAAAAACATATTCCGTTGCTTTTATTAGGAACTGATGAAAGAATAAAATCAATATCATTTTGATTGCTTACAATCCGGGGCAGTCCTAAAATATCAAATGGAGGGTCGTCAGGGTGAATAGCCAATTTAATAGCCAATTCATCTGCCACCGGTGAAATTTGCTCTAAAAAATATTTTAAATGTTCACGAAGTTTTGTATGATCAATTTCTTTATAGGTATCCAGCTTTTCCTGCATTTGCTCTACCGTTTGCTTTGTTTCTCCCGGTATACCAAACATTATAATATCCTGTAAGTGTGCTAACTTTTCTTTTGTGTATGTTTTGTAACGCTTCGCTGCTTCTGCAAGTATTTTTTTATTGTAAGTCGATTCTGCATTTTTTCTTTTAAGAATATAAAGATCAAACACGGCCAGATCAAACCAGTTAAAATATAAAGCCTTTGATCCATCCGGCATTTTATAATTAAGATCAGTACGTGTCCAATCATTAACCGGCATAAAATTATAAGTAACGATTTTGATTTCACACTGTGCAAGGTTGCTGAGTGTTTGTTTATACAGATCAATGTAATGCTTGTAATTGCCGGTTTGTGTTTTTATTGATTCATGAACAGTTACACTTTCTACAACATCCCAGGTAAGTCCTGCATCTTCAATTATTTTTTTTCGTTTTTTAATTTCTTCCAAAGGCCAAACATCTCCATGTGGAATATGATGTAAGGCAGTTACAATTCCTGAGGCACCAGTTTGTAAAACGTCCTGCAAACTCACAGGGTCATCAGGACCGAACCAACGCCAGGTTTGTTTTAAATTCATAGTATTATAATATCTACCATGGAAGCTATTTCATTTCTAAACCGAAAGTAAGAGTATATTGTTTTAATTTACTTTAAGTTTCAATTTTATTTATAGCCTTCCTGTCAGCGCAAACAAACGAAAGAATAAGATCACAATGGGCTGATAAAGTAAATATTTCCAATCCGCTTCCCGAATATCCTCGTCCGCAAATGATACGC
>DASYOS010000071.1:0-2523 GCA_036007525.1 Chitinophagaceae bacterium
AATATTATTATGTTTATATGCATAACTATATCCAACATGTAAGCGAATACCATCTACAATGCATGCATGGCTTTCACCATCATATACAATAACATCCCGCCTGTTTACCAATGCATCAATACAACTCATTATACCCTGATAGCCAAAATTCAAAAGCATGACATCTTCACGCTTAACAAATTGAGCGATCGTTTTTTCCAGTTCTTCATGTTGTGCGCTGTTCCCGCTCATCATTCGGGCGCCCATAGGATTGCCCATTCCCCATTTAGCCGCAGCTTCTGTATCAACTTTTCTTGTTTCCGGGTGGTTTACCAAGCCTAAATAATTATTCAGACTCCATACAATTTTTTCTTTGCCTCTAAATGACATGCGGCTTCCTAATTCACCTTCCAGTTTAGGAAATGCAAAATATCCATGTGCTCTTTCCACATGCTGGCCCAAAGGACCGCCATCTAATTTTTCAAACACATCGATCATAATAAATAATTAGGGTTAAAAGTGGAGCAAAAATAAGCAATATTGTTTTTTGTAAATTTTCTTGTCAAAGGCTGTTTATCTTTATAAAAATCTTGATACATGTGTAAAAAATATTTTCTTTTGATTTCTGTGGTATTTCTGGCATATTTTTCATTTTCGCAAACCCAAAATAAAACTACCATTGCAAGACCTAAGCTGGTTATAGGATTGGTAGTTGATCAAATGCGTTGGGATTTTTTATACAGATATTATGATTTGTATTCAACTAACGGATTTAAGCGTTTGTTAAGCCAGGGTTTTAGTTGTGAAAATACAATGATACCTTATGTGCCAACCTATACAGCGCCGGGTCATACGAGTATTTATACGGGAAGTGTTCCCGCTATTCATGGCATTGCGGGTAATAATTGGTATGAGAAAAATATTAATAAATTGGTTTATTGCACTGATGATTCCACTGTTTCAGGTGTAGGAAGTAATTCCATTGCAGGAAAAATGAGTCCTCGCAATTTATTTACTACAACCATTGCTGATGAGCTGCGCCTCAGCAATAATTTTAAAAGTAAAGTAATTGGTATTGCTTTAAAAGACAGGGGTGCAATTTTGCCCGCAGGTCATACCGCTAATGCAGCCTATTGGTTTGATCCCAAGGGAGGAAAATGGATTACCAGTTCATATTATATGAATGCATTGCCTGAATGGCTTAATAAGTTTAATGATAAACGCTTGCCGGATTCATATATGAGTAAAGACTGGAATACCTTGCTGCCTATTTCTAAATATGATCTCAGCACAAATGATGATAAAGATTATGAACGGGCTATAGGAAGTGAGAAAAGTGTAACCTTTCCGCATAAACTTCCGCAAATAACAACTGCAAAATATGATGCATTTGAATATACTCCGTTTGCAAATACTTATACATTTGATTTCGCAAAAGCAGCCATTGAAAATGAAAAACTTGGAAATAATAATATAACCGATTTTCTTGCGCTCAGCATTTCAGGTACAGATTATATCGGTCACTCATTTGGCCCTAATTCTGTAGAAACACAGGATGCTTATTTACGGCTTGACAATGATATTGCAGAATTTTTAAAATATCTTGACACTAAAATTGGAAAGAATAATTATTTACTTTTTTTATCAGCAGATCATGGCGTGGCGCATGTTCCATCATTTTTAAAAGAACATAATACCCCTGCTGAAGTTTATAGCAGTTCTGCTCTGGCAACCGGAATAAATGAATTGGTAGAGTTCAAATTCAATATTAAAAATGTTGTTCAGGTAGTGGTTAATTACCAGGTATATTTAAATACAATTAAAATAGAGAAAGAAAATAAATCTTCAGAGGAGATTAAACAAGCTGTTATTAAATACCTGAAAGAGAAACCTTTTGTTATAGATGCATTTGAAACCTCTAAAATTGCACAGACATCCGTTCCTGAGCCGATTAAAAGCATGCTTATAAATGGATACAATACCAAACGTAGTGGCGATATAGAATTTTTGGCAAGACCTCAATATTTTGACTGGACGCCAAAAGGAACTTCTCATGGGTCATGGAACCCTTATGATGCCCATATTCCATTGGTATGGTTTGGATGGAATATAAAACAAGGAAAGACGAACCGTGAAACGTACATGACCGATATTGCACCAACCATTGCAGCTATGTTGAGAATACAAATGCCTAACGGTAGCATAGGTAAGGTTATTGAGGAAGTAATGAAATAGATTGGATAAAATGCTATGCTGTTAAATTGCTAAATTGCAGATTATTTGAATATGCAAAACACTATCATTTCCGTAAAAGACCTAAAAAAGAATTACGGCAATTTTTCCGCTGTAAAAGGAATTTCTTTCGATGTATTTGAAGGAGAAATTTTTGGATTATTGGGGCCTAATGGTGCCGGTAAATCTACTACGCTTGAAATAATTGAAACACTTCGGGATAAAACAAGCGGTAAAATAATGGTTGATAGCTTCGATCTTGATAGCGAACCTGATAATATAAAGAAAATCATCGGAGTGCAATTACAAACT
>DASYOS010000072.1:0-13337 GCA_036007525.1 Chitinophagaceae bacterium
CGTGTGGTTTGTACCTTGGGAGAAACAATGGCAAGCTTCTCTCCTATCAATGCATTAAGCAGTGTGCTTTTGCCGGCATTGGGCTTTCCAAAAATGTTTACAAACCCTGATTTCATAGGTGGCAAAAGTACATAAATAAAAAAAGTCCCGAATAATCAGGACTTTGTTGCGAAGCCAGTCCGCCAACCGGCGGATGGCACCTCCGGTTTATGAGCCCAACTATTGTGTTTTAATCAATGACCAAATAAAACTCCTTCCCCCTGCGCTTTTTAATTGCTTTTCTCTTTTCGCAGCAGTAGATTTATCAGAATATTCCTCTTTGTAAAGTATAATCCAGGGGCGGAAATTTTTAGTCCAACCCTTTTTGCTCAGTTCATTATGAGACCTAAATCTTTCTTCTATATCTGAAGTCATTCCGATATATATTTTATCATATGTCTTAGAATATAAAACGTAAACTGTATACATAAATAAAAAAGTCCCGAATTTCTTCAGGACCTTGTTGCGAAGCCAGGGTTCGAACCTGGGACCTTCGGGTTATGAGCCCGACGAGCTACCGCTGCTCTACTTCGCGATTTAGGGTGCAAAAGTAATAAAAAAAACCCGAAATATTTCGGGTTTTATCAACTAAGTATAACTTAACCTTTTTTAGTAATGCTGCCTCCGCTTGATTTTGTTTTTGTAACCTGAGGATTTCCTTTGTACCTGATATCACTCCCACTGCTTGCTTTTGCATTCAGTTCTCTATTCACTGTAATTTCAATATCGCTGCCCGAACTACACATTGCATTGCATACATCAGTTATTAAATTAAAGCCGTTAAAATCGCTGCCAGAGCTTGCCTCAATAGATGCTTTGTTGGCTTTACCTGCAATTTTGATATCCGATCCGCTGCTTTGATTTACCGATAACTCATTTACATCCACATTTCCTTTAAAATCTGATCCGCTTGATATTTTCATTACCAAAGAATTACCTTTTATTGTACCATCCACCAATACGTCAGAGCCTGCTGCAGCTGTTAACATATCCAGGTTTTTATAAGAAACATAGGCTCTCAAGTTGCGAACATTGGTAAATATTATCTGGTCACTCAAGTCTTTGTCATACCATATTTTAAGCACTCCATTTTCAACTTCCGTTTTTATTTTATCCCTGTATTTTATTTCTGAAGCGCTTACAGCTGCTGCTTCATCCCCATAGCTGAGATATAGGTCTATTCCATTTTCAACTTTTATCGCATGAAAGCCTTTTACATTTCTTGGCGCTGCATTTTTATCATTGATAACCGTTTTGTCCTGCGCAAATAATGAGACAGAACACATCATCAAAATTCCGATTGCTATTGGAATGAGAAATAATTTTTTCATAAAGAGTTTATTACTATTACGATTTTGATGCAGAAAAGTTACACAAAAAGAAAATGTTTTATAATATATTTGTATCGCTTTACTTAAATAAGCAAAAGTTCCCGGGGTGCTTTCCTGCCAAATGGCTGGATTGCTGAGAAATACCCGCTGAACCTGATCAGGATAATACCTGCGAAGGGAGGATGACTATTTTTTATTTTTCTTCTCCTTTCGTTGGCTTATCTAATTTATTATTTGATAAAATTATTTATGCAATGAGAAAAATTATTACACTTATTTTAACCGGCATTTCCTTTTCAGCTTTGGGGCAAATCAAAAAGAACGATACACTTCTTTTACAGCCTATTGAAATAAAAGCAGTAAGAGCTAACGATAAAGCGCCATTTACAAAAACAAATCTTACAAAAAAAGATATTGAAAAAGTAAACCTGGGTCAGGATCTTCCCTTCATTTTAAACCAGGTTCCTTCAGTAGTTATTAATTCAGATGCAGGAAATGGGGTTGGGTACACCGGGATAAGAATACGGGGTACAGATGCCACGAGAATAAATATGACAATTAATGGAATTCCATACAACGATGCGGAAAGCCAGGGGATTTATTTTGTTGATCTACCCGATATTGTTTCTTCTGTGAACAGCATCCAGGTACAAAGAGGCGTTGGCACATCATCCAATGGAGCTGCAGCTTTTGGCGCAACTATAAATTTATCAACCAATGAAATAAACGATTCGGCATATGTTGAATTAAATAACAGTTTCGGAACTTTTAATACATGGAAGAATACTTTAAAAGTTGGCTCCGGTCTACTGGGAAAACATTTTACTTTTGATGTAAGAGGCTCATTAATAAACAGTGATGGATATGTTGACAGAGCATCAACTGATCTTAAATCTTTTTATATAAGTACAGCCTATCTATCTCCCACCAATTCATTACGCCTGAACATCTTTTCAGGAAAAGAAAAAACTTACCAATCATGGTATGGCATTCCTGAAAGTTATCTAGATACCAACAGAACCTATAATTCTGCCGGAACGGCCAAGGCAGGCACCCCTTATGAAAATGAGACTGATAATTATTGGCAAACACATTACCAGCTTTTTTATAACCATAAAATAAACTCTCAGTGGGCTTTTAATATTGCCGCCTTTTTAACGAAGGGTCACGGTTATTATGAACAATATAAGGCAGGTCAAAAATTTAAAACCTATGGATTACCAGATTATAATAATGGAACTACTGTTATAAAAAAAACTAACCTAATAAGACAACTTTGGTTAGATAATGATTTTTACGGAACTATTTTTTCTCTACAAAAACAAACCAACAAATCGCAATTCACACTAGGCGGCGGATGGAATAAATATGATGGCAAACATTATGGCGTAGTAACATGGGCAGAGGTTGGATTTCCTAATGATTATAAGTATTATGACCTTACTGCTAACAAACAGGACTTTAATATTTATGGTAAACTTCAGAAACAGCTAAGCGCTCATTGGCAAGGTTTTGCAGATATACAGGCGAGGGCCGTAAAATATAATATCAATGGCTTTAAAAAAAATCCACAGTTAATACTTAATAAGAATTATGTATTCATTAATCCAAAAATCGGAATCACATATAATAAAAATAATTGGCAATCATATCTCTCTTATTCAATGGCAAACAAAGAACCCAATCGTGAGGACTTTGAGGCGGGCATTAATCAACAACCAAAAGCAGAAACCTTGCATGATTTTGAATTAGGCGCCGAAAAAAAAACCTTGAACTACTCATATGGTGTAACGGCTTATTATATGTATTATCATAATCAATTAATACTTACCGGAAAAATTAACGATGTTGGCGCTTACACCAGAATAAATACTCACTCCAGCTATCGTTTGGGAATTGAGCTACAAGGGAAAGCTAATTTGTTGCCATGGCTTAACGCTTCAGGGAATATTGCATTCAGCAAAAATAAAATTAAAAATTTTACAGAGTATGTAGACGACTATGATAATGGAGGACAGAAATTATTTGAATATCACAATACAGATATTTCTTTTTCTCCGGATATTGTTACAGGAGCAACATTAAATTTTATCCCTTTTAAAAATGGAGAGGTTAGTTTATTAACGAAATACGTTGGGCGACAGTTTTTGGATAACACCTCACAGGTTTCAAGAAGCCTTGATGCATTTTATATACAGGATGCAAGAGTGAGCTATACAATAAATAATAAAATTCCTAAAGAAATGAATTTCATTTTCCAGGTAAATAATACTTTTAATAAGAAGTATGAACCAAACGGGTACACGTTCAGTTATTTTTATTTGGGGAAATTGGCTACAGAAAATTATTATTTTCCGATGGCGGGAATAAATTTTATGGCAGCAATAAATGTGAAGCTGTAAAAGGTGTCAGGCGACTTAAAGTCGCCTGACACCTGAATCAAAGTCCTTAGTATTATTTAAACCCTTTCTCCTGCCAGGCTAACATTCCTCCAACAAGATTTTTCGTATTGGTAAAGCCAAGCTGGTCTAATAAAGCAGCGCTAATACCGCTACGGTTGCCACTTCTGCAGTAAAAGATCACTTCCTCATTTTTAAGATCTTCTAAATCTTCTATCTGCATACTTTGAATTTTCCCTAATGGGTACAAAGTACCGCCGATATTGAACTCTGCGTTCTCATGCGGTTCCCTTACATCTACCAGGTTAAGTTTTTCTCCGGCTTCTAATCTTTGTTTAACTTCTTCAGGTGTAATATTTGTCATGGTAATAAATCTTTTTTATCCTTGCGTGTACCAGGGTTATTATTCAAACTATCAACATCTATATGCGTTGGTGAAAGCCACAGATCCATGGTTTGCCCGGGGCGAATGTAAAGCGGGGTTTTATCAATATCAAATCTCTCAGGGTTTTGTTTATATACAAAAGCAGATGCCGTATCTCTTACAGTTGTCATAGCTATTACTGAAGCGAGTGTTATACCTTTTGTTTCAAGCAAGGCTCTTGCTTCAGAAAAATTTAATCCAATAAGATTAGGAACCAGCATTTGCTGTACCTCCAGGCCACCCCCTATTATTAAAGTTATCCGCGATCCCCATGGAACTTTAGTTCCCGCTGTAACTCTGGAACCGTTGTATTGTTGTTCTAAAACCGATCCCTTCATAAAATCGGGTCGGTAAATAGTATCACCCAATTTAAGATGATTTCTTTGAAGCATATCGTATGCAAACCTAAAACTTAAGCCTTCAAGCTTAGGCATATTTATACCCGGAGGAGTGGCTCTGTTAATCGTTAAAAAAACAGTACGGTTTACTTTTACTGTAGCATTAGGTTCCGGCAGTTGTTTTATAACTGTGTATCTTGGGATGCTGTCAAAATATACTGAATCCTGTATTACCACATCGAAGCCTTTGGCCTCTAAAGTCCTAATTGCATTATCAACAATTTGCCCTTTAACGCTTGGCACTTTTAAATATGCGCCATGATCTGTAAACCAACTTAAAGATTGTAAAAATAAATACCCAATTAAAAATACGAGCGCAAAAGCTGCTAACAAATTAACCCAGAAAGGCTGTTTTGCGAGATATATAAAAAGTTTTTTCATTTGGTTTTAAAGATGGGATAAAGGTGCGATTTTATTATCAATTAAGTAAACACTCTTCAATTAATGCGGTATAAAAATCCTTAAGGCTCCAGCCCATTGCATGTAACTGTTGAGGAACAATACTGGCTTCGCTTTGACCAGGTACAGTATTAATTTCCAACATATAAGATTTACCCTGCTCTTCGTTATATATAAAATCAATTCTTACAATCCCTCTGCAGTTAAAAATGCGATATATCTTTGTTGCTGTTTCTCTTATTTCCTCTGCTACCGATTCGCCTATTTTTGCCGGAGTAATTTCTTCACTTGCTCCTAAATATTTGGCCTCGTAATCAAAAAAATCTTTTTTAGAAATTACCTCCGTTATTGGCAAGGGTATTATTTTTCCTTTCGATTTAAATACACCAATAGTAAACTCCCTGCCGCTGATAAATTCTTCTACCAAAACCTGATCATCTTCCTTAAAAGCTTTTTCAATTGCTTTTCCCAATTCTTCTGAAGGTGAATTTACTTTGCTCATACCAATGCTGGAACCTCCATTATTTGGTTTTATAAAAACAGGAAAACGCAAGTTTTTTAATAACTCATCGGGACTGGAATCACTATTGCTATGATCATTTTTAAACAATAATATGGAACGTGAAACATTAATACCGGCATATGCTGCAACCGCAACAGTAAAGCTTTTATTAAACGTTAATGCCGATGTTGCGGCATCGCAGGAAGTATATGGGATATGAAGTGTGTCAAAATAGCCTTGCAACTTTCCATCTTCTCCCGGGGTGCCATGTATGCCGATCAAAACTGCATCAAATGTAATTTTCTCTTCGTCAACTGTTATAGAAAAATCATTTTTATCAACTTCAATTTTATTGCCTGAAGATTGTTCATAAAACCATCCATCAATAGTAATATCAATTTTATAAAGCTTCCATCTTTGTGTGTCAATATGTTTTTCAATTGTAACTGCTGATTTATAAGAGATCTCGGCTTCGCCGGAAAAACCACCTGTAACAAAAGCAATTGTATTAACCATAATTTAAAAGATTAGAGAATTATATATATTTAAAAAAGGCGAAAGTAATAATACACTTTCACCTTTGAGCAGAAAAATCATCTGTCTTTATGGGGCATCAACTTTTATATATGAAGTTTTTCCTTTTTAGCTAATAATTCTTCAACAGTTTCTCTGTACATTTCATCCGGCACGCAACAATCAACCGGGCAAACTGCAGCACATTGTGGCTCCTCATGAAAACCCTGGCACTCTGTACATTTATTAGGAACAATATAATAGGTATCATTTTCTACCGGTGGGTTGCGTTTTTCTGCATCCAATTGGGTACCGTCCATAAGAGTAACCTCTCCTTTAACGGTAGTACCATCAGCAAAAGCCCATTCAACTCCGCCTTCATAGATAGCATTGTTAGGGCATTCGGGCTCACACGCCCCGCAGTTTATACATTCATCTGTTATTTTAATTGCCATTGATAGCCTTTTAACTTTAATGAAGCGGACCTGCCGGTAGGCAGGCTGCAAATTATTTACGAAGTTTGCGTTCTTTTCTTTACAAATATAAAAAGATATTTTTTGCAAATGAATTTAGCTGAAAGAATTGATTTAATGGTTGAGTTAGGAAGATATTTACAATCAGATTCTGACGATTGGAAGATGGTAAAACAAAAAGCTTTTGAAAAAAACGGATGGTTTACTACTGAATTTATAAATCTTTCTGTAAATAATATTGTAACCGAATTTTTACAAAAAAATAAGCTGGAGGGTTGGGTTAAATCTTACTATTTGGATGATAATATAACACCAAAAAATGTAGGAGTTGTGATGGCGGGTAATATCCCCCTTGTCGGTTTCCATGATTTTCTATCCATTTTTATAACAGGACACAGACAAACAATAAAATTATCTTCAAAAGATGATGTATTACTTAAACATGTGGCTGATAAGTTGATTGAGTGGCAGCCTACATTGCATTATTCAATTGCCTTTGCTGATATACTTAAAGGCTGCGATGCATATATTGCTACAGGCAGTAATAATACAGCCCGTTATTTTGATTATTATTTTGGAAGATTTGCAAACATCATACGCCGAAACAGGACATCTGCAGCTATTCTTACAGGAAACGAATCTGCCGAAGACCTGGAATTGCTTGCTGATGATGTGCATTTATATTTTGGGTTAGGCTGCAGAAATGTTACAAAACTGTATGTACCCCAAGCCTACGATTTTTTGCCCTTGCTTAGTGCTTTTAAAAAATATGCTTACTTTTCTAATCATACCAAGTACAGGAATAATTATGATTATAACCTGGCGTTGCTGATTATGAATAATGTTTATTACATGACCAATGAAAGTGTTTTATTAGTAGAAAATGAACAGTTTTTTTCACCCATAAGCCAATTAAATTATAGTTTTTATACAGATGTGAACGAGACAAAGCAAAAGCTGGGAAATGATGAAAATATTCAATGCCTGGTAGGAGATAATATTTCTTTTGGCAAAGCACAACAACCTTCGCTGCTTAGTTATGCCGACGGGGCTGATACAATTCAGTTCTTGCTTTCTTTGTAAGTTGAAAAAATACTTTTTATCCCTAATTGTCATAATTTTTTTGTCAAAATTTCTTACCTTACCTAATCCATAAAACATCTACGAAGCGCTTCGCTAATTTAATGTTAAACCTAATGAGTGGTAAACCTTTACTTAAAACACTTCGTTTATTTGTATATGGATAGGCATATGATTTGATGCTAAATAAAAAACATTTTAAAATTTTATATAGATGAAACCAAAACACATTTTCTCAACCATTCTCATCAGCGCTCTTACTACCCTTGGTGTTATTTTTGGCTATAGCAAAATTCATCAGGATAACAATCCTAATTTTCAATACGGATTTAATGCCCCTGCTAATTATAAACAGGCAGGTTTTTTTAATCAGGACGGATCTGCTGCGGCCGAGCCTGTTGATTTTACACAAGCTGCCGCAGCAGCATTGCCTACGGTAGTACATATTACAACAACAACAAATCCACGGCAGGTAAATAATAATTTACCAAATCAAAGAAATCCTTTTTCTGATATGTTCGGTGATGATATGATGGAACAGCTTTTTGGAAATGGCACTCGTCAGCAACGATCAATGCCTTCCAGAGCTTCGGGTTCAGGAGTTATTATAAGTGAAGATGGTTATATTGTTACAAACAACCATGTGGTAGCAGGTGCTGATGAGGTAACTGTTACGCTTAATAATAAAAAAAGCTATACAGCCAAGGTTATTGGCGCAGATCCTTCTTATGATCTGGCTGTGGTAAAAATAACAGGAACTAAATTACCTTTTATGCTTTATGGTAATTCTGATGATACGAAAATCGGGCAATGGGTGTTGGCAATTGGTTATCCACTTACTTTAGAAACAACAGTTACGGCAGGAATAATAAGCGCTAAAAGAAGATCGCTGGGATTAAACAGAGATAAAAGTGGAAACATAGGAGTTGAATCTTTTATCCAGACGGATGCAGCAGTAAATATGGGTAATAGTGGTGGAGCATTGATAAATACAAACGGACTATTAATCGGGGTAAACTCCGCTATAGCATCTCCTACAGGATCTTATGCAGGATATTCATACGCTATCCCTGTAAATATTGTAAAAAAAGTAGTAAATGATCTTATTAAATACGGCAGTGTACAAAGGGGATTTTTAGGCGCTCAATACACAGATGCCACAGGAAGAACTGATGAAGAAAAGAAACAATTGCAACTTCCCGCAAATGCGGATGGTATTTATATAACTAACCTTTCATCTAATGGAGCTGCCAAGGCTGCAGGTATTAAAGAAGGTGATATCATCAGAAAAATTGATAATGTGGATATTATAACCAGCTCAGATTTGCAGGAACAATTAAGCCGGTATAAACCGGGAGATAAGATCAATTTAACTTATGAAAGAAACGGGTCCTTAAATACAGTTACTGTCACGCTAAAAAACAGTTCCGGCAATTTTGATATTGTTAAGGCTGAGACAATGATGGACAAATTAGGTGCTGAACTTATTAGTTTAGATAGCAAGCAGGCAAAAAATTACGGTATATCAGGCGGAGTAACAGTTAAAAAGATAAATGCCGGAGCCATAAATGATCAAACAAGAATGAGAGATGGATTTATAATTACTAAAGCCAATGGCAAGCCTGTAACTACTGTGGATGAACTAAGATCGATAATAGGAACTTCTAAAGATGTAAAGATTGAAGGAATATATCCGGGCTATGATGAAATATTTGAGTATCCCTTGGATTTAGGAAATTCAAAATAGATTTAAAATTCTTTAAGAAAAAGCTCTCTGATTTATTTAGAGGGCTTTTATTTTTTCGTTTTTGAGAGTATTTCTTTTTTTAGGATCTACATAAAAGATAAGCGGTTCACTTCTTGCCTCACCATTGCCATCAGTTTGTGTTACCGGCAGTCCTCGTTTATCCAGTGATTGAATCGTCCATATAAATAAAGCTTTCCCGTTTCTTTTTTCCTTGAGTTCATACTTTGGCAAAGAATCCATCGATGCATTTTCAGCATTAATAAAAGATAGTTGTGGCCGCCATATAAATTGGGTTGCACTTCTGACCTCTCTATCCAGCAAAGGTTGATTGCTTCTAAGCGCCTGCACCGGTGTTTGAAATTCTAAAACTTCAAAAACCTGTAACCGATAAGTAACCGGCTCTGTTAATTTTGGCGTTACTGGTGTCCATCTGAAAGTGATTGCAGTCTGAGCAATTTTCCCATCCAATACCTCTTCATTATATGGCTTCATTAAAATGGGTAGTTGTGTTGTTGCCAGGTAAAAATTTTTACAAACCAAATCTGAAACCGGAATATAATCTGCCGGCCTCACCAGTTGCACACATAACATATAATTATCGCTTGGTAATTTTCCGCTTCTTTGTAAAGAGCTTTTGTATTTACCTGTAAACAACATATTCTCTAAAGGCAATACATTTGTTGCATAAAATAAAGTTGTGGCCTGAGATATAGTATAGGTTGCAGCCTTAGCTAAATCTGTTGCGCCAATCACTGTCCCATCGGTAGTTTTAATTTCTGTTTTTATCTTTACCGGTACAGTAAACCCCGTAGCGGTAGCGGCGGCGGTAACAATTAAAGTGAGCACATCACTTCGGTTACCCCATTCACTTAGGTTTGCAGGTGGCGTACCGTTAAGCACAAGGTTTAATCTCAATGGTGCTAACTGTGCCATTGCATTGGCTGCAATAAAAATTATTCCTGTTATTAAAAATATTTTTTTCATCTTAATTTTTTTGTGTGTCAAAAACGATACTGCAACCCTGTTCTGTAAGTGCTTTCTAAATAACTTGCTCCATTAGGTATAATTTCGTTTCCGTATTTAAAAGAGTTAGTTGTGAGATATGTATTCCAGGTTAATTTTTTACTGAGCGTATAATCAACATTGCAGGACGCAATAAAGTTTTTGTTATGGGTAAAAATATTCAGCTTGCCAAGTGTATATTGCAATTGCATCCTTAACTGAATTTTCTTTTTTGCTGCAGGCATACTTAGTCCGCTGCTGATAGTTGTCATTTTTATTTTTGCTCCGGGTACATCATTGTAAAAATACAGTACGCTAAAATCCGGAGAAAGATCACGGGTTAAAAACGTGGGTACGTAAGTAAGCAGGGCTGTATGGGTGTTATTGGAAGTTGTAATTCCTGTTATCACATCCCTTTCATCGTATTTACTATAATTGTAACTAAAGCTAACCAAGTTATTCATTTTTGTATTACTCCATGTATAGGTTGGGTTAATGCCGAGATCATTGCTCACATTTTTTATTCCGAATGGATTAATGCCCCCTGCAGATTGAAAACCGAAATTATTGTAATTCACATTCAAACTTAATTGGTCATCAAACTGTGTAAACCAGTTAAGGTTACCAATAAATTGTTTTGCTTTATGCGCTGTGTTGCTCACATTATTTACCCTTTGCCCAATGCTTGCCACTACATTCATCCGGTAGATATCAGATTTATTTTTCCAGGCGTTGAATCTTGTGTTAACTGTATAATCAAGCCTGTCTGGTTGCATATAGGGATAACCAGTAGTTTGAAACCCGGCACCAATATATTTTGAGCTTACACCTATATCAAAGTTTTTTGATTTTTTGCCGATAGATGCCTGTCCGGAATGATCTGTAACAGTAGAAGTATGTGCATCAATAAATGGTTTAAAATATTTTGCCAGCGGGCTTAGCGCTGTAGTAAGATCTTTTGTAAAAGTAGATTGTGCTCCCTCGGCTTTAAAATAAAATCCATTTTTTGAATAGATATCTGTAATCACACTAATTACAAACCCTTCCTGTGGCTTAATAGTTAGCGGCGGCGGCGACGAGGAAGACGGCACATCTTTTCCTTTGGCAAAATTAAATGCCAGTAAATATTTACCTTCCTCTTCTTTTCCCAGTTGAAACATCCAGTGTTTGCGTTTATAGGCGCCTGTTACAACCGGAGGCCCGGCAAAATAATTAACCCCCTCTTGTGAAATGCCTGTAAAGAATTTAATGCGATAGGTTTTAGGTTTAAGGTCAAAGCCGGCGCCAAATATTCCGATATCTCCTGTGGACAGATCTGAATATTTTAAATACTGCGTACCTAATTGCAGTTCTGCCCATTTGTATTTGGGATTGATGCCAAAATTATTCATAGGATTGGTGATGAACTGGCCAATGCTTTGATTTTTGAGCCCTGCATAAGGCCCTGCAAAATTTGTTGGTGTTGTAGCAAAATTAAAATTGAACGGCAGGCTAAAATTTTTACCGAACTGCATGGTAGGCGAAAAATTAAAACGAACCTGGTTCCAGGGGCGGCGTGGCGTATAGATACCGCTGCCGGATGGGTTAACATTCAATCCATATCCTTCATATATCACACCGATAGCCCCGGTTATTTTCACAGGAGATTTCTTACTGATACTATCTTGTGCTGTGGAGTAACTAATAAGCGTTGTTAAAATAATAAGTATTAATAAAATCGGCTTCATTTTTATTTTTATTTAATTTCCAAATCTGAAATTATCTATTATAACGGGAGAGATACTGTGCGATACCTCAATTTTATCTATCGCCGCAGGTAAGTTAATCCCGAAATAATTTGGTAATGATGCATTTGCAAACCGGGTGTAGGTATAAACACAATTACCTGAATATACCTTCACAGTAACATTTCCATTGTTGCCATTAAACTGAGACACTTCAAATCCTGCTTTTTTATACATGCCCGGCGGAAATGCAATTTTAATAACGCCGCCATAAATAAGTAAATTCCAATAAGAACGTGCGTCGGAGAAAGTAATGCCATTCCAGGTGTAGCAGGATAATGCAAAATCTGCTGAGGGGTTTGACATTGGAGTTCCGTTATAGTTAGTGGAAAAATTGATAAGCTGTGATGAAGACAGAGAACTTATAAAGGAAGCACTGTCATACATCACCTGGTTCAATGTTGAATCGCACCGCCCTGAAGGAAGCGTAACCTCAAATAAGCATGAATCACAAACTTTGCCTCCGCAATTTGTTTTAATAGAAACCAGGTTACTGGCGGCAGTGAATGTATAAGTGAGTGTGCTGCCTGTGCCTTGCGGAATACCATTAACACTCCAGGTATAAACAGGCTTGCATGTATCGTTAGATAGATTGCAATTATAAACAGGGCTGGTAAAAGTATATGGTGTGCCCGGCAATAGGCGTATGCTTTTTTTACATTTTACTGAGCCGGGTAGAACACATCCTGATGGGTTTGATGTAAAGGCAATTGTATTATCATTCCATGTACCACAGCCGCAAGCCTGTGCAGTATTCTTGGTTCTTATATAGAATTCGCATACACATTTTTTACCGTTACAATTTCCTGTTACCTCAAGGCGGTATCCGGCTAAAGAGTTTAATGTAAGCGCAAATGATGAAGCGCTGCCTGTGCCGCTTTCACTGGTAATAAAAGCTCCTGTGGTAAGATCATAAACCTTTATTGTCCAGTCTGACAAACAATCTGCAGGGTTACAAATATTCTGCGGCACCAGTGTAATGGTGGTACCATAATCAAAAATCTTTGTTTCTTTACAGCGTATTTTAAATTCTCCCGGTCTTGCAATTACATACATATCATTACTACACTCGCATTTGTCATCAATGACACAATCTCTAACAACAACTCTATAAGTGCAAGGCTTACATTTTATTCCATTGCAATCGGCATCTAAAGTAATTGTGTAGGTGCCGTTTGCTGTTGGTGTAAAGGCTCCGGCAGTTCCTGTGCCTGATGTATAAGAAGTACCATCTTTTGTAATTGTC
>DASYOS010000073.1:0-5858 GCA_036007525.1 Chitinophagaceae bacterium
AGTGTAATCATTTTTTTTAAAAGTAGCCCATCGCCATTGGTCTTCATGTCTGCCCCAATCACTTAAAAACATATCAAATAATCTTGCTCTCACCCACGACTCCTGATCAACGCGGTGATCATTTTCTTTCCCTATTTTTTCCAGCATTTTTTCTGTGCCTTTTACATCTTCAGAATTTCCGAAGTTGGGGGCACTCCGTTGATCGCCATCTGGCCTCTCTTCCAGCAGGTATAATTGATTTTTAAATTCATCACTAAACTCTCCGAGATTTTTGTCATCAGCTAAAAGTACAATTTGAGGATTAGTGTGATAAATACCTGCGGCCTCTGCCATAAAAGGTATAGTTAGCGCAGAATATGGATGTGCAATTGATACCTGGTCGTTGGCTATAGTTTCTACAAAAGTTCTGCTAAAATTTTCTGGCAATGCACGCTTATACGATTTGTCAATTGAACGCAACACGTATTGTTTGCCGTTTTTATCTTCCAATCGTAATGTTTTTGTTTGTCTTCCTCCTCCTTTTTCAACAGGGGTAAGGCCACCATAAACAGAATCAAGATTTATGATATTAATTTTTACTGGTGTAGCCCATTCTTTACGATAATGCGATCCCCATATCAAATTGTGGAAAGAACTTTTATTATACTTCTTTCCGGCGATAACAACTTTATGCCAGCGATCGGTTTCGGTTTCCACAATGGTGGTTTCCTGTGCAAAGGCGGGAAAAGTAAATAACAGGCAAATGATTGCCTTTGCTTTTTTTATAATTAAATTAGTCAATATAAAAATTTTTAATAAAGATAGCTTTCATAAAAGAAATCAGCTATAAAATCCCTAAAGTTAAGAAGAAGAGGTGTCATTAATAAGGTGCGAAGAGGATTGATTATTTAAATTATTGCACATGAAAAACCTTCTACTCGATTTAAGTATTTTAATCACAAAGATGGCCACTTAATGGAAGTGTGACAATTGTGCAATTGAATTATAGGATCAGTAAAATCTTTTCTTTCTTTCTCCATAGGCAAATAACATGATGCAGGAAACAACTGCCTGAGAAAGCTTATTTCTTTATTGAACTGTAATACCTTTTTTCAGATTCCGTGGGCTTTACCAGCTCTTTATGCCTGCTGAATTTTAAGCGATGTGTAAAAAACTGTTTGGCAATATCCTGTCCGCTTGACTGAAGAAAAATAACATCGGGTTCTGTATATTTTAATCCTTCTTTCCATTGTGACCAGTAATCATCTACAGAGTAACCCCAGATTGCCGCATTTATAATCTCTTTATCCGGAAAAGTAACCTGTAAAAGACCGGTACCTGTCTGATCATTGTCAAGAAATGCAAAATAAAAAAAAGAATCACCCATTACCAATATTCGTTGTTTTGTTTTCTGTGCTGCCAGATCATAATTCATTCTTAGGCCCTGGCTGTTTGTTGTAAGCTTGTAAGGGAGATTTTTCCCCCCGTCTAAAATATTATCTTTTTGGTTCGGCTCAAGGTCACCAAAGATCTTCGGTTTTTCTGAGTATGTTTTAGTAGATCTTGCATCAGAATACTTTTTTATATACTCAGCCATTTTATCTGCCATGATCTTAGCGCCATTTTTATTCAAATGCCCATCCTTTGGCATAAAGGTTATTTCTTCAGCCGTTTTATTCATAATCAGTGGCACAAAATCTACAAACTCAACGTCGTTATCTGTACATAATTTTTTTATAAATTCTTTTGATTCTGAATGCATTTTTCGCTCACGTTCTGTTGTAAACCAGCAAAAAATCATTTTTGCACCTGCGGCTTTTATTTCGGCAGTGAGAGCATCAAAATTATTTATATAACGCTGTTTTAATTCAAGCAACATACTGTCTGCTGCAGGGCTTTTATCATATAACTGATCCTCGGGTATGATTGTGTAATCAGAATAATCTTCCGCAGTAATTGCTACGGTGTTTACGGCTTTATTAAGGCTGGAATTTTTATCCTTGGATTTGTTGAATAAAAAATACCCTACGCCGCCTAAAATAGCAAGGGCTACTATGATCTTTACTAAATTACTGTTCATAATTGAAATTAAAATTTAAAGTATAAAAATTCGCTTTGGTTGTTCAGGCTCTTAGATGAAAATATCAACATAATTATAACTGCATAAATTGCCCACCTTACAAAGTATGGTAAGCCGGCAATTTGAAGCGCATAAGGTTTCTTGATTTGAATACGTTCTACTATTAATAAGCCGAGTATTAAAAATAAAGTATTTAATTGTATTTCAGGCTTTTCAAGCCATCCTGTCGAGAACAACCTTTTCATAATATTGCTAAATTCTGAAATGCTCTGTGAACGAAAAACCAATTGCGTAAAACTCCAGAAAATAAATACAAGAGATGTACTTACTGCACTGTATAGGTATGGATTTATTTGCTTGGAAATTTTTTTACGCCGCTTTCTTGTTATCAGTTCATAAGCTACTGCTATACCCTGTAATATACCCCACAAGATGAATGTCCAGTTTGCACCGTGCCATAAACCGCTTATGGCAAAACTTACAATTGCAGCATACAGCACACCCCACTCACCCCAATCCCTTTTTGCAAATGAAATAGGGGTGAACAGATAATCATTTATCCAGCTTGAGAGGGACATGTGCCATTTTCGCCAAAATTCTGAAATGCTCTGAGAGAAAAAAGGATAATTAAAATTTTGCAGTAGCTCAAACCCTAACAACCGTGCAGTTCCGAGAGCAATATCTGAATAACCGGAAAAATCACAATACATCTGAAAAACAAACATAACAACGCCAATTGCTATAGTGATTGCATTTAATTCGGCATAATGAGAGAATACATAATTTACCTGCAGAGCCAATGCATCTGCAATAATAATTTTCTTAAAAAACCCCCAGAGCATCTGCGATAAGCCATCCTCCATTTTTGAGCCTACTAAAAATCTTTTGGTTTGAAACTGCGGTAACAAATGGCCCGCCCTTTCTATAGGGCCGGCAACAAGCTGCGGAAAGAAAGCTATATGCGTTATAAAATCTATGTAACCTTCAGCATGTTTGTATTTCTTTTGGTACACATCAAAGGTATATCCCAGTATATGAAAAGTGAAAAAGCTTATTGCCAGGGGCAATATAATATTGAGGGGAATATAATTCAATTTCCACCCAATGCGTGTAGCGAGCGCTGCAAATGAATCTGCAAAGAAATTAAAATATTTAAAATAGCATAGAATGCCAAGATGTACAATAACACTTAATGCCATCCATCTTTTTCTGACAGTTTCATTATCAGTTCTGCCGATAGCTTTCCCTGCAAAAAAACCAAAAGAAGAACTGAATAATAACAGGAAACAAAACCGCCAATCCCACCATCCATAAAAAAAATAACTTGCAAAAAGCAGGATATAATTCTGCAGTTTTATAGAACCCTTGGCAAGCCAATAAATAATAAAGACTGCCGGTAAAAAAAGGAAAAAGGGAAGCGATGTAAAAAGCATATCAGCTCAATTTTCCTTTAACGCAGCGTACAAAGTCTCCCACATTTTTAAATAACTGTATTTCATTCAGTGAAAATCGTATACCGAATTTCTTTTCAACAGCCACTATTATCTGTATATGGGTAAGAGAGTCCCAACCTTCTACATCATCGGCTACAGTATCCATAGTTAAATTCACATCACCTTCATCTATAACATCCGTGAATAATAATGATAGCTGTGCAAGGAGTTCGTTTTCAGTCATGTTAAATTTTCTTTTTTATAAATGTTTCAAGAGGATCTGCCGGTAAGCTAAGTTCCCAGAGATCATGGATTTTTTGAAAGCCTAAATGATCGTAATGATCTTTTACTATACCGTTTTTAGGCGTAGGTATGTACTCGCCCGTTATTAATTTACATCCGATACTGCTGCCGAATTCGACCAGATAATTCAGCGTAAAATTTTCCATTCCTCTTTTTAATACACGGCAACTCATAATCCAATTATGAATAAATAACACATTATCATTTTTTTTCAACATCACTATAGCAATAAGGCCATGGTCACCGTACTTATCTTTCAGGGAAAAATTCCATATATAATTATTTTCTTTTGCTGCAAAATCCTGCAGCGCAACTTCATCATACCTTACCGTTCTTAAATTGAATTGGTTTGAGCGAAGCGTAAGCTGGGAAGTCCGCGGCATATTAAATGCAGTAACAGGTTCTACAGTGCATTCCATGCCCAGGCTTTTCAGAAAATCTTCTTCATTATCAAAAAAATTATGATCAGTAACTCTTTTTGCTTCCTGCTGATACTGCTTTGTCCGTTCAGTATCGTTATCTGAGTAAGAAATATTTTCAAATAGATTTAATTTCTTTAAATACCCAAGGTATAATGAAGGATCTTCAGGTAGATCAGGAACGGTGATCTCGGGGATATATTGCTTTACAATACCACGCTCAAAAGGATTGTCATCAAGAAAAACCATGGAGTCAAATCCAATGTTCAGTATTTCCTGTATACGCTGAATATTTTTAACCTTGTTATCCCAATTTGCCATAAACACTGATATGTCATCAAGTTTAAGCACCATATCATCATGCAATTCAAAAGGTTCTTTTGCTATGCTTTCTGTGTTTTTGCTTGCCACGCAAAGGATAATTCCTTTATTTTTTAATTCTTTTATCCATTGCTGCAATTCGGAAAACGCTTTACCGATACCAAGCTCACCGATCTGGATATTATTTATACCGTCATCTCCTATTACACCGCCCCAAAGGGTGTTATCAAGATCCAGTATCAGGCATTTTCTTATAATTCCGTAACCTGCTTTTATAGGATCTGTTATGCATTTTGCAACATACGGAAGTGCGTCTATACTCACTGCCATAGAGCTGGATATATAAATTTTTTCATCAGTAATTCCATCCAGACCAAAATTATTTTGCAGAGAAAGCATATCTGCAATGCTGAATTTCTTCTCCTTTGAAGCATAATCAGCTAACAAAAAATTTAACCTGCGCACCTGAAAAAGAAAAGAAGCAGGGTAAACAGCTGCTGCACTGCCGAAAACACCATCATTCTCTTCGCAAAAATTAAAGCTTATGAATTTTGCATTTAATCTTTCTGTGACAATGTTGTAATAATTTTTAACCGTTTCAAATTTGTTGTCTGCAAAAAAATCCCGGTCTTGTAACGGCGTGTTGTAAAATGCTTTGAGGAGTTTTTTGTGTGATTCAAAAATCAACACATAGTCGGGTTTAAATGCATACAACCCGGAATTGGGATTATATAATTCTGCTTCTACCTGGTTATATGGCCCTTCGTAAATATCAATATTCATTCTTTCCTCCACACCGTATCCTTCAATTGCAGTGCAAAGAAGTTGTGTGGCGGTGTCAGCGAGCACAGCCATTTTAAAATGAAATCTGCATTCACTTTTGTTCTTGATATTCTTTTTCAACCTGCTGAAATCGGGAATCATGTTAAGTTCTTAAATGCTGGCTTGGATAACAGCAACCAGTTAGTTTGGATGTGCAATTGACAATGTGCGGATTTTGATAAAAAAATACTCTTCTAATCAGGGCATAAATTTATGCCATTAATTTTATGCGCATACAATTAATTAATCGCAAAGATGCCCCCTGGCATTGATAACAGTTTTTTGTACGATAGCTTCTATTTCCTCAGAATTTTTAATTTTTTCTTTGGAGATTTTTATGGCAGAATGACAATCATGTAACTGGATAATAAGATCAGTGAAAGCTTTTTTTTCTTTCTCCTTTAGTTTTTGATCGGAGCAGTAATAAGAAACTTCTAGTTTTCTATCATTCGGAATAACAACAACGGTATGTCTTGATTTTGTTCGCATGGGAATAATTTA
>DASYOS010000074.1:0-6453 GCA_036007525.1 Chitinophagaceae bacterium
ACTACATTACGAAGGCCCGATGCTACAGTGTTGGTCGCTTCAGCTACAACCTCATCATTTTTTTCATTAGGCACATCGGGATTATTAATAACAGATTCTTGTGCGTTACCTTTTACGAGGTCAAATAATTCTTTAAGCATAAGTGTATATTTTTTAAAATAAATAATTTGTGAAATGGAATCCTCCAAAACAGATGCCAGATAATTCTCTGTCTCCGGTTCATGCACAAAAACTACCATACAAAATTTTGATTCATGATAAATAATATTCAAAAAAATTTCTTTTATCTTCCATCCAGATTTTATAGCTTATGAGTACACAAACTTTACAAAAAAGCCTTTCTGATATTTTAGCACCGGCAGGCATACAATTTAATGGCCCCAATCCGTGGGATCTACAAATTCATAACGATGGATTTTACAAACGTGTTCTTACAGAAGGAACGCTTGGGTTGGGAGAATCTTATATGGATGGATGGTGGGATTGTGAGCAACTGGATGTTTTCTGTTACAAAGTATTAAGAGCTGATCTTTATAAAAAAGCAAGGTTTGGATTCAGTACTTCAATGGAAATATTATCTGCAAAAATATTTAATAAACAGTCAAAGGATAAAGCTGCAAACAATGCAATGCGATCGTACGATATTGGGAACAGACTTTTTCAATTAATGCTTGATAAACGGATGGCATATACCTGCGGCTATTGGAAAAATACAGATAACCTGGACCAGGCACAGGAAAATAAACTAGATCTTATCTGCAGAAAAATAAAACTTAAACCACGTCAGCATGTTCTGGATATAGGTTGCGGCTGGGGAACCTTTGCAAAATTTGCTGCGGAAAAATATGGCGCAAAGGTAACAGGGGTTACTGTATCACCTAAACAGGTAGAACTTGGCAGGGAAATGTGTAAAGGGCTGGATGTGGAGATAAGACTGCAGGATTACAGGGACGTAAGTGAAAAATATGATCATGTAGTGGCAATAGGACTTACTGAACATGTGGGCTACAAAAATCATCGCACCCTTATGCAAAAGGTTTCTGACTGTCTAAATGATGATGGATTGTTTTTGCTTCATTCTGTATGCCATCCCTATTCCACAACATCCATTGATCCGTTTACAGATAAATACATTTTTCCGAAATGTGTATTGCCTTCAATGAAACAAATAGGCACTGCAATAGAGCATATTTTTTTAGTGGAAGACCTGCATAATTTTGGCACTTATTACGACCCCACCTTGATGGCATGGTTCCATAATTTTGATAAGCATTGGGATGAACTTAAGGAAGAATATGGCGAACGCTTTTATCGCATGTGGAGATATTACCTGATGTCCAATGCAGGATCTTTCCGTGCCCGCCACAACCAGCTATGGCAAATTGTAATGAGTAAAAAAGGGGTGTTGGGCGGATATGAAGCTGTGCGGTAGTTAGTTATTTATACAACGGGCTTTTTAGGAGGGAGTGCAAAGGCAATAGCCTCATGCTCAAAATGCCCTTTATGAGACCCATCGCAGAAGGGTTTGTTTTTAGAAAGCCCGCAGCGGCAAAAAGAAACAATCTCCCTCCCTCCAAGGTCATAATTATTTCCTTCTTTATCTACAATTTTAAAATCGCCTTCTACTTTAAGAGAGCCATTGCTTAGTACAGTAATTTTTGTTGCAGCCATAATATTTAATATGAATGGGTTATTTCTTTTTGAATTGATACATACAAGTTACTCACTGAACACATAAGAAAAACAATATGCCAATTTTAAAACACCTGCCAACGTGCTATTTTTTGAGAAAAAGGAGGCACATCGTTATCAAAATAATTAATTAAACCTACACCCTTCTGAAACCAGCGTTCTTCAATATAACTTGTAGTAACTCCATTTACAAAATATTCATACGTAACTTTTATCACATCAGTAAAAGGAGGCAATGAACCAACTGTAGCGGTTACTGCTTTCTCTTTTAAAGTCATCTTTATAAAAATTGTATAAGTAACGTTCATAAATGGTCCGGAAAAAGTTGGAGAGTTCCAAGTAGTACCCTGCGCTACATTGTCCTTTAGGAAAATAAATTCACCTGTTGCAGGTGTTCCGGGATTATCGAAGCCAAAAAAGTCTTTAACATTAATATATTGGTAATAATCCCCACCCGGCTTTCTATAATACAATGTATCATTAGGTATGCCGGTTAAAGGGTATACATCTTCGGTAATTGAAGAATATGTTTGCCCGGAAAAATTTGGCGAATATGCAATTACCTTATTAAGAATAGAATCTGTAGGAGTACTTCCGATAGCATACGTCCAGTTTGAATTCAATGTTGTAGGAAAATAATCCGGAGGTAGTGGTGTACCTGCCGCAAATGTTATTGAAAAATTACAAGTGCTGCTTCCAAAGGTTATTATAAAATTCTGGACACCTGAATTAACAGGTGTGCCAGTACCATTTAACACTACGTTCTGCACACCCGTCGCGGTGAATGTTCCTGTATTTGAAAAACTAACTCCGTTAACTGTATTGGTTGAAATGGTATATGCCCCTACCGTTGTAACATTTACCTGTACTGTTACTGTGTTTGCAGATGTAAGTGCAGTCCCCTGCGTATAGGTACCCGCTTGAGTAGCAGTAGTACAACTCCCCGGGCTTCCCCCTAAAGTGCCAGTAGCCGGCGGTGTGCCTGCTCCAAAATTTATAGGAAAATTACACGTGCTGCTGCCAAAGGTTACTGTAAAAGTTTGATTGCCGGAATTAATTGGCGTTCCTGCACCATTTAAGGTTATTGTTTGTACACCGGCCGTGGTAAATGTTCCCGTTTTTGAAAAGCTTACACCATTTACGGTATTGGTAGCTATGGTATAAGTACCGGGGGTTGTAACGGTAACCGTTACCGTAACTGTATTTCCAGAAGTAAGTGATACCCCCTGTGTGTAAGTACCGGTGGCACTGGTTGGTGTACACGTACCTGCGCTTGCACCCAATGTTCCCGTAGCTGTTCCGCCGCCTCCACCGCCTGTTCCATTTCCTGATAAATTTATCCGTGATGTAAACTTACCTAACGTAAGCTGCTTGATAGCACCACTGGAATCTTGTGAGGTGCCGGAAAAAGTTCCTGTGATCTGATTATTACCCAATGCTGTAACAACCACAATAAATTCGCCTATGAATTGATCTGCCTGGTAAATATTTTTTGCCGTGCTATAATATTGAAAGTCAGTTTGGGAAAGAGAGGCTTTGTAGGTACCAACCGTAAAACTATCCGTAGCATATAAATGTAAAAGAAAAGTCTGTTGCCCATTGGCAGTTCTACCCATAAGGGTCATTATTTTTGTTGATGGTGCAATGGTTTGAATATAAGCAGTATCCATATTGCCTATATATTGTTTAGAGCTGTCATTAAATTCCCATGTGCCGGCAGGCGTTATCACCTTTTCAAAACTGTATTCTTTTTGGCAGGAAAAAAATAATGCAGCCAGCAACACTATAACAGAAGAGAGTTTTAGAATTTTCATGGGTAGATTTTTTAATAATTCATTTAAGATACCTGTACTTCATCATTTACAATGGCCCCCGTTTCAACTGTATGATGATTTGAAATGCTTTTTTGCTGCCCGAAAAACCTTTTTTGAAATAATAAAATTGCAATTACTCCCGTGGATATAGCTGCATCTGCCAAATTAAATATGGGCCTGAAAAATTCAAACTCTTCGCCTCCCCAAAAAGGAAACCAGGACGGGAAGTGTGCATTTCTAATAATGGGGAAATATAGCATATCAACCACTTTACCATGAAAAAACCCGGCGTATCCCTTTGCAGGAAATATTTTAGCCACATTAAACAAGCTTGTACTGCTTTCCTCAAAAATAATTCCATAGAACATGCTGTCTATTAAATTACCAAGAGCACCTGCAAAAATTAACGCGGCGCACACTATAAACCCGGCGTGATATTTTTTTTGAATTATCTTTTGCAGATAAAAAATACCAAAAATTACTGCGGCAAGCCTAAATAATGAGAGGATCATTTTGCCCCACTCACCGCCAAATTTCCATCCATATGCCATGCCTTCGTTCTCTATAAAATATAAGCGGAACCAATTACCAATAACAGAATGTGATTCACCCACATGGTAGTGCGTTTTTATAAAGATCTTTAACACCTGATCAGCCAACACTATTAAAAATATTATCAGAAAAACATTTCTTCCTTTCAAAATTCTATTTTAAGCTGTAAATATAATAAAAGTGGCTTGTGAGTAGTGAGTAGTGAGTAATGAATCTTATAAATTAACTTTCTGTTCAAACTGGCGGCCGACTACTTACAACTACAGATCATTCTTCAAAATAAATTCTTTTAACTCTTTGCGATACACCGGTCATTATTTCATAAGGAATTGTGTTTAACCATTTAGCCAATTGCTGTACAGGCAGTTTTTCACCAAATACTATTACTTCATCACCCTCTTTGCAATTAACTCCTGTTACATCAAGCATTGTCATATCCATACAAACATTTCCTGCCACGTTAACAAGCTTATTTTGTATGAGCATTTTACCCACACCTTTGCTAAACGCCCGTGAATATCCATCTGCATATCCTATGCGAACAGTCGCAATAGTGGCATCATTTTCCAAAATTGTTTCGCATCCGTATCCTATACTTTCACCTGCCTTTACTTTTTTTACCTGAGCAATAGTTGTAATAAGTGTTGATACGGTTTTTAATCTTCTTTGAATAACAGGGTTGTCATCAATACCATAAAATCCTATACCTAAACGCACCATATCCAATTGCAGCCCAGGATGATTGCTAATTGCAGAAGAATTAGCCATATGCCGGATGAAGCTATAATTTAAAACGCTTTGAATTTGATCGCAACATTTTAAAAAGGTGTCCGCTTGCTTATTGGTAAATGCATTATTATTTTTATCGCCGCTTGCTGCCAAATGAGTAAATACTGATTGTACTTTTATTTTATTATTATTTACCAGAAGCTCCGCAAGAGAACTTATATCACTTTGCTCAAACCCCAGCCTGTGCATCCCAGTATCAAGTTTTATATGCAGTGGAAAATATTGTATACCTAATGATTGTAAATATTTTTCAAGAGAAGATAAAATAGAGAATGAAAATATTTCAGGCTCCAGATTATATTGCATTAATGAATTAAAAGTATTCTCCTCAGGATTCATAACCATTATGGGAAGTGTAATGCCTGCTTTTCTGAGTTCTACACCTTCATCAGCATATGCAACTGCTAAATAATCAACATTATTGAATTGAAGCATATTGGCAATTTCATAGCTTCCACTGCCGTAGCTGAAAGCTTTTACCATAGCCATTATCTTAACTGAAGGCTTTAATAAACTTTGATATTGCTTAAGGTTATGAGCAATTGAATTTAGATTGATTGATAAAATTGTTTGATGCGTTTTCTGCTGCAACAATTGGTCTACCTGTTCAAACTCAAAAGCTCTTGCCCCCTTAATAAGAATGGTTTCATCTTTAAAATGAAATGAATGAAAATGTGTTTTGAATTCATCCACAGAAGCAAAAAAATGTTTCTCTTTCACAAAAGAAAATTGCTGTTGCTGTAAACTTATTTGCGGGCCAATAGCTATTATTCTCTCTATTTTTTTTTGTTTTAAAAGGTATGCTACTTCCCCATATAATTCATCTTCTGCCTTTCCGGTTTGTAAAATATCAGAAAGAATTACGGTTTGCTTTTGATGTTGTTTTTGCTGAGCTAAAAAACCAAGTGCAATTTTTAAAGAGTTGATATCTGCGCTATAACTGTCATTAATAACAGAGCAATTGTTTATTCCCTGCTTAAGTTCAAGGCGCATTTCTACAGGATGCAATTGCAACATGCGTTCTGCAATAATTTGGTTTTCAATTTTCATTTGCAACAACACACACCAGCAGGTTATTGCATTTTCTACAGAAGCATCATCGGTAAACGGGATTCTGATTTGAGTTTCATCATCAAAATATTTTGCATTGATGATTGAAAAATTATCATCTTTTTCAACAGAAACTACCTGTAACATGGCGCCATGTTTTCTGCTCCATGTAAATAATTGCAGCTTTCGGTTTTTATCTTTTAAAATATCTACTTCCGTTTTCAATTCTTTATCATCAGTACCAAATATTAAAAAAGAAGAATGCTCAAACAATTTAAGTTTCTCTTTTATTTTTTGGTTTTTACCATCTCCAGGGGAGCCTTCGTGAACAAATCCTTCGCTATGTGCTTCGCCAATATTGGTAAAAATTCCTACCGTTGGCCGCATCATCTTTTCAATATTAACCATTTCATCAGGCTGAGAAATACCCGCTTCAAAAATTGCCATAGCGTGTTGGTTTTCTATCTGCAAAACACTTAACGGCACACCGATTTGTGAGTTATAACTTTTGGGACTTCGTATAATATTAAAATCTTTTTGCAGCAATTGAAAAAGC
>DASYOS010000075.1:0-28683 GCA_036007525.1 Chitinophagaceae bacterium
TGTTTAAAATCCACTCATAATGCCATTTATTTCAGCCGTTTCTACCATTGATCTTCCCAATAAAATTAACCAGTCGGAAGTAAAAGAGCAGGCAAGAGCTTTATTTTCTGAAAATTTTCCACAAGTAGACAGGCTCATACATGCTTTTGATAATACCGAGATCATTACAAGAAACTTATGTAGGCCAATCAGCTATTACAATGGTGCCAATACCTTTAAAGAGCGTAATGATGATTATATAAGCACTTCGGTTGAATATTCCATACTGGCTATTGAGGATTGTATTTCAAAAGCAAAAGTCACTAAGGAAGCCATAACAGATATTGTATTTGTATCTACTACCGGGTTGGCAACACCTAGTATTGATGCATTGATAATTAATACACTCCGCTTAAATCCGCATATAAACCGAATGCCTGTTTGGGGGCTGGGATGCGCCGGCGGGGTTTCCGGTATGGCAAAAGCCCACGTACTGGCAAAGGCAAATCCGGAAGCTGTTGTATTACTTGTAGCGGTAGAATTATGTTCATTAACGCTTATTAAGAACGATTATAGTAAAAGCAATTTTATTGGTTCAAGTTTGTTTTCTGATGGTATAGCGGCATGTATCATAAAAGGAGATAAATATGGAACTGAAAATGAAATTACTTGCCTGGCATCCAGCAGTAAATTGTATTATGATTCACTTGAAGTAATGGGCTGGGATTTTCAGGATACAGGTTTTAAGGTCTTATTTTCCAAAGATATCCCCACATTCATAAATGAAAATATCAAAAATGATATCATAGATTTTTTGGCTAAACAAAATCTTACTCTACAGGATATTAAAAACTTCATATTTCATCCCGGCGGTAAAAAAGTATTGGACGCTTATACAGATGCTTTGCAGGTGGAAGGCGATTTTCTAAAAAATACACGTGAGGTAATGAATTCAAACGGTAATATGTCCAGTGTAACCGTTTTGTATGTGCTGGAAAAATTTATCGCTTCTGGATTTGAAGATGGTTATGGACTAATGCTGGCTATGGGGCCGGGTTTCAGCAGTGAAATGGTTTTATTAAAAATGAAGAATAAGTAAAAAATGAACTTTGCTTTATTTATTTGTTTTATAATTCTTCAGCGGTTACTCGAGTTAATTGTTGCCAAAAGAAATGAGAAATGGGCGAGGAGCCGGGGCGCAGCTGAATTTGGCCAAAACCATTATCCTTATATTATTGTTCTTCACACAGCTTTTATTATATCTGTAATAACAGAATATTTATACAAAGGCGGAGATTTGAATCATACATTACTGTTTATTTTTTTTGTTTTGATATTGTTTAAGGTATGGGTAATAGCTTCTTTAGGGAAATATTGGAATACAAAAATTTTGAGAATACCGGGTTCGGCTTTTATTAAAAAAGGACCATATAAATTAATTAAGCATCCAAATTATTTTATCGTCGTCTGCGAGATCATCATTATACCTATGGTATTTAACCTTTTTATTACTGCAATAGTTTTCTCAATTTTAAATGCCATAATGCTAACCGTACGTATCAGGAAGGAAGATGAAGTATGGGCGGCTGAATAAATTTTATCTACTTTTTTTTTATCGAGAATATATTTTAATGAACCCTGTCGCCTCTAACTTCTAAGTTGATAATCACTTCAGCTTCGTAGGTAAGCCATTCTTTCCATCTTGCTCTTACTATTTCCTTATTTATATACGTTTCTGCCAACGTTATAAATAAAGTATAATGCCCGGCTTCACTCTCCATAAATTTCCTGTAAAAGTTTCTCATATATTTATCTTCTAAACCTTCGCTTAATCTTTTAAACCTTTCGCAACTTCGTGCCTCTATTAAGGCCATCGTTAAAAGTTGATCCAGAAATCTCTCCTCAGGGTTGCCGCCTTTTTTTTGAAACTCCAGCAATTTATTTACATACTCATCTTTACGCTGACTGCCAAGTGTAAGTTTTCTTTTTCTTAATTCAGCAAGCACCATTCTAAAATGTCCCCATTCTTCTGTAACAATCGGCGAAAGCTCGTTAACCAATTCATCTTTATCATTGTTTTTTGTAATGAGAGAAATGCAGGTGTTTGCTGCCTTCTGCTCGCAATAAGCATGGTCAGTTAAAATATCTTCTAAAGAAATGCTTGCGAGGTTAACCCACCGTGGATCGGTTGGTAATTGTAAGCCTAAAATATTTTTAGTATCCTGTGAAATATGCATAATTAAAAAATAAAACTTTGCTTTATGGATTTTATAAAGAATCTCATCTTTAATTTATGAAAATTATTGTTATTACTTTGTTTAGTGTTTTATTATTAGGATGTATTAACAAAAAACATATTCCTTTAAATAAAGATATTGAAGATGTTGTAACTGCCTGCATAATAAATAAACTTGGTAATGATAGTGCTGCCAGATATTACTATAAGTTGATGCCGCCTGCAATGTACAAGGATAAGCCTATTCTAAAAAAGTATTACGACAGTATTGAAAGCATCTTAGATACTGCAAAAATTTATATTGTTTTACCAGATATTTTGAAGCCTTTAAATCAAAGTGAAAAGCATGATGTAAGCTTTGCAATTAAGGAAACTTCAATTAAAAATGAGTTTAAAATTTTATTGCAGAACCTGACACAGGGAACATCAGAAATAAATATTGATTTACATTATATTCAAAAGATATTAAAGTATAATGTTAGAGCCAATGATTCCAGTTTTGAAAATATTGCAAGAATTGGCTTTTTAGAATTCACTATTCCCAAATTTAATGCTGCAAAAACCAAAGCCGTTATTTATTTAAATTTTTATTGCGGAAGCAAATGCGGTACAGGTGATATTTTTATTTTAGAAAAATTAAACAATAATTGGATTGTAATAAAAGATTATGGAACATGGATTTCATGAGGATGCTTTTAACTCATACTAAGCACTCATAACTTTTTTAGTATTTTACATTACCAAATTATGAGAATTATTCCTTTTAGTATATCCGCAATTGTATCCATAGGGTTGATAATTATTTTTAATACTAATTTAATACTGCCTGCACCTTTGGGGAAATTACTGAGCCCCCAACATGGTATATGGCAAAATGCGGAAAAAACCAATGAAGATTTTACGGCAAACCTTTCATTCCCTCAGCTTGCGGGTAAAGTAAACGTATACTTTGATGAGCGCCTTGTTCCTCATGTTTTTGCTGAACAGGAAAACGATGCATACTTTGTTCAGGGTTATTTGCATGCCAGGTTTCGCCTGTGGCAAATGGAGTTGCAAACGCTTTCTGCTGCAGGGAGGGCCAGTGAAGTAGTGGGAGATGTGGCGTTAAATCACGACAGGGAATTTCGCCGCCTGGGGATGGTATATGCAGCAGAAAATTCTTTAAAAGAAGTTGAGAAAGATCCAATAATAAAAGCTGAATGTGACGCATATACAGCTGGTGTAAATACTTATATTGAAAATTTGACGGAAAGCCAGTTGCCGATTGAATACAAATTAATCGGTTACAAGCCGGAGAAATGGAGCAATCTTAAAACTGCATTGTTTTTAAAATATATGTCATGGGATCTTGCGGCGCATGAAGATGATTTTGAAATGACTAATGCAAAAAGTTTTTTTTCACGAGAAGATTTTGAAAAGTTATATCCTGCCGTTCAGGATTCAGTGGATCCTATTATCCCAAAAGGAACTGTTTATCCAAAAGCAAAAATTGATATTAAAGTAGCGCCTTCTGTAGATTCACTATATTTTAATCAGGAACCAATACCTATCAAAGAACAAAAACCTGATAAAGATAATGGCAGTAACAACTGGGCAGTTAGCGGAAAAAAAACACAAAGCGGCTATCCGATATTAGCCAATGACCCTCACCTTGGTTTAAATCTTCCATCACTTTGGTATGAGATACAAATTTCTACTCCCGGTTTTAATGCATATGGCGTAAGCTTCCCGGGTTCCCCCGGTGTTATTATAGGGTTTAATGACAGCTGTGCTTTTGGATTTACCAATGCCGGAAGAGATGTACGGGATTATTATGAAATTAAATTTAAAGATGAAAGTAGAAAAGAGTATTGGTTTGAAAATGAATGGAAAAAAACTGATTTCAGGTTTGAAAAAATAAAAATAAAAGGCAAGCCTGATTTTATGGATACAGTTGCGTATACGGTTTTTGGCCCCGTTATGTTTGATAAAAATTTTGATGGTAATAAAACAACCAACCATAAAAACTATGCAGTGAGATGGAAGGCGCATGACCCAAGTAATGAACTGAAAATATTCAATATGCTTAATCATGCTAAAAATTATGCTGATTATTCCGCAGCTGTAGTAAACCTGCATACACCGGGACAAAATTGTGTTTTTGCCAGTAAGAGCGGAGACATCGCACTTAGAACACAAGGCGAGTTTCCCGCAAAATGGAAAGGGCAGGGAGATTTTGTAATGCCAGGCACTGACAGTAGTTATATGTGGCAGGCAATGATTGCGATGGATGAAACTCCGTTTCAGTATAACCCTGAAAGAAATTTTGTGAGTAGTGCCAACCAGCTCCCTGCGGATGTTACATATCCATATTATCTCGGCAGTGGTTACACTCCTTATCGGGGTATTATTGTTAACCGTCGGTTGAATGCTATGAACAATATTACTGTTGAGGATATGAAACAACTGCAAACCGATAATTTCAACATGTTTGCAGAAATGGCTTTGCCCGTGTTTCTTAAAAACATGAAAGTAGAGGAATTAAATGCAGATGAAAAAAAATATTTTAATATTTTACAAACCTGGAATTTTAGAAATGATGTTGATAGCAAAGGGGCTTCCGTTTTTTTCTTAATGTGGAAACATTTTGAAGATACTGTTTGGAATGATGAATTTGAAAAGGCACCTAAAGTAATAAAGAAACCTTTTGAAAGCACATTACTGGAAGCGGTGTTGAAAGACTCTTCCTTTAAATTTTTGGATGATATAAATACTAATCAAAAAGAAACATTGGCAGACGAGGCAACAGCCGCATTTAGAAAAGCAGTTATTGAATTAAAAGATGCTGAAGCAAAAGGCAAGCTGGAATGGGGAAAATATAAAGATACAAAAGTGCAACACCTGGCTAAACTGGAACCTTTCAGTAGATTACATTTACCAATAGGAGGGGGCACACATTGTATTAATGCTGCCAAAACTAATCATGGGCCAAGCTGGAGAATGATAGTTTCATTAACCCCACAAACTGAAGCCTATGGCGTGTATCCGGGTGGACAAAGCGGTAATCCGGGAAGTAAATATTACGATAATTTTATTGACACCTGGTCAGCTGGAAAATATTATCTGATATGGGTAATGAATAAAGCTGAAGAAAAAGATAAACGTGTGATAGGGAAAATGATATTCTCAAAGAATTAGATACCTCATGGCAGGTAATTACAAAAAATAAAAAATGAAATTTATAATCTCATTGCTCCTGATAGCTCTTCTCAGTTTTGTAGCCTGCCTTTATCTCCCATGGTGGAGTATTGCAATAGTTGCTTTTATTGTTGCGGTATTAATACCTCAATCAGCAGGCTTGAGTTTTCTTGCAGGATTTTTATCATTATTCCTTTTATGGGGTAGTTTAAGCTTTTGGATTAGCAATACTAACCTCCATATTCTGGCACATAAAGTTTCATTACTTATTTTAAAGATTGATAATCCATTTTTATTAATGCTGGCTACAGCAATTATCGGTGGTATTGTTGCAGGTTTTGCATCACTAACGGCAAGCTTTTTACGAAAGAAAAAGATTGCATCTCCTGTATACTGATCTCGATTTTACATGCACACGTAAATGTGAAATAATACATTATCACATAAAGGTTTTAAATTGCCCTCTTTTAATTTCTCTATGAAGATTCATTTCTATTTACGTTATCCTACACAATTTGGACAAACAATTTTTATTACAGGAAATACCGCCGATTTAGGAAATGATAACCAGACAGAAGCATTTGCTTTATCTTATTTAGATAATGAGTTTTGGTATAGCTCAATTGATTTTTTGGATAAGAAACTGCCTGAAAAAATAAATTACAGGTACATTTTGCGTGAAGAAGGAGAGGTTGATATTTTAGACGCAGATATCGATAGGTTAGTTGATCTAACAGATTATAATACCAGGGAAATTGTTGTTATAGACACCTGGAATGCTGAAAGCAATTATGAAAATGTTTTTTACAGAATGCCTTTTCAAAAACATTTATTAAAGCGGCAATATAAAACGCCCAAACTAAAAGAACCCAAATTATACACGCATGAATTTAAAACAAAAACTCCTTTACTAAATGCTGATGAATGGGTTTGTATTACAGGGTCAGGCAAAATGTTTAATAATTGGGATGTGAAAAAATTAGTACCATTAAAAGCTGCCGGTAATTGGTACAGTATTAAAATAAATTTAAGTAAAGAAGATTTTCCGATCAGGTATAAATATGGTATTTATAATACGAGAACTAAAACTTTTATTTTTGAATCGGGAGACGATCGGGTTCTACATCAGCACACAGGGAAGTCAACCACCATCTTGCATGATGGGTTTATACATTTACATAGAACATGGAAAGGCAGCGGAATCGCTATCCCCGTATTTAGTTTGAGAAGTACAAAGGGGTTTGGCACGGGTGAATTTAATGATATTATGCCACTGGTTGATTGGGCAAAGCATGCAGGGATAAAAATGCTTCAGTTTCTTCCTATTAACGATACAACGGCTACGCATACTTCAAAGGATTCATATCCATATTCGGCAATTTCAGCATTCGCATTGCATCCACTGTATATAAATATTGATTCAGTTGCCGGCGGTAAACATGCATCGCTGATAAAGTCATTGAATAAAAAGAAGAAGAGTTTAGATCTGCTAACCGATCTTGATTATGAAGGTGTGATGAAATTTAAACTTTCTACTCTCAAAGAAATATTTCATGCTGAGAAAGAGTTTTTTTTAACTGACATTAACTATTTTAATTATTTTGATCTTAACCGTGAGTGGCTGGTTCCTTATTCGGCTTATTGTTTTTTAAGAGACAAATATAATACGGCTGATTTTACAAAATGGGAAATGAATAAGACTTATAATGAAGATGCAATTCAAAAATTAGCTTCACCATCGCAGCCCCATTATGATGAAATATGTTTTCATTATTTTATTCAATATCATTTACACCTGCAATTAAAAGAGGCAAACGACTATGCTCATAAAAATGGGATTGTATTAAAAGGAGATATCCCTATTGGCGTATCACCAAATAGTTGCGATGTATGGATTGACCCCTCCTTGTATAATATTAATGAACAGGCAGGCGCCCCTCCCGACGATTTTGCTGTAAAGGGACAAAACTGGGGATTTCCTACGTACAATTGGAAAAAAATGCAGCAGGATGATTATGCATGGTGGCGTAAGCGTTTTACACAAATGGAAAATTATTGTGATGCCTTTCGTATAGATCATATTCTGGGCTTCTTTAGAATATGGAGCATTCCTGCACATGCTGTCGAAGGTATTTTAGGAAGATTTGCTCCTGCTATTCCACTTCATATTACTGAGTTCCATAAAAAACTGATTTGGTTTGATCATACTCGATATTGTAAGCCTTTTATTAATGAAAATATTTTACAACAACACTTTGGGAAGAACATAAATAAAATAAAAAAAGTGTTTTTAGATGAAAAAGGTGAGGGTATGTATAAATTAAAAGAAATATTTAATACACAAAAGAAAGTTGAGAAATATCTTGAAGAGTTTTCAGAAGAATATGATCTAAAGATTAAGGAAGGATTATTTGATCTGATAAGCAATGTTATTTTAATTGAGGAAGAAGGATCCCATTCCGATAGCTATCGTGAGCAGCAGTTCCATTTTAGAATCTCAATGCATCAAACATCTTCTTTTCAACATCTCGATCCTTATACGCAAGGTCAGCTATCAGAACTCTATATTGATTATTTTTTTAAAAGGCAGGATGAGCTATGGAGAAAAGAAGCGATGAATAAGTTACCGGCTTTAAAACGCAGTACTGATATGCTTATTTGCGGAGAAGACCTTGGTATGGTACCGCACTGTGTTCCTGGCGTAATGCACAAGGTTGGTATCTTAGGTTTAGAAATTCAACGTATGCCAAAAGTTGCTGCAACAGAGTTTTTTCATCCTGATGCAGCTTCTTATCTTTCTGTTGTTACACCTTCTACACATGATATGAGTACTATACGTGTATGGTGGGAAGAAAATATGGAACGTACACAAACATTTTATAATTATACTTTAGGTCATTATGGTAAGGCGCCTGATTTTTGTGAGCCTTGGATAAGTAAAGAAATTATTTTGCAGCATTTGTATTCACCTGCTATGTGGAGCATTTTTCAAATGCAGGACTTGCTGGGCATGAGTGAAAAGTTGCGAAGAAAAAATCCCAAAGAAGAAAGAATAAACCAGCCTGCTGATCCAAATCATTTTTGGAAATACCGGATGCATATTACATTGGAAGAACTGATAAAGCATAAAGATTTTTCAAAAGAATTAAAAACTTTAATTACACAAAGCGGAAGAGCATGAAAATAAAATACAAACCGTATAAGCTTCGTTTCAATCATCCTTTTGGTATTTCGAGAGGAACGAAAACCCATCAGCCAACATTAATAGTTGAATTAGAAAACTTTGGAATTAAAGGCTATGGCGAAGCGCCTGAAATTGATTACTACTTCATCCCTGTAGAAAAAATGATTGAAGACATAGAATCAAAAAGATCTATGTTAGAAAAATTTTCTTTCACTGATCCCGAACGCTGGTGGCATTATTGCCATCATCTTTTTCCAAACAATTCATTTTTAGTTTGCGCACTTGATATGGCAGGCTGGGATATGTATGGAAAAATTAAAAAGAAAAAACTGTACGAATTGTGGGAGCTTGATATATCTAAAAATCCATTAACGGATTACACCATTGGTATTGATTCAATCGAAATGATGATTAAAAAGATGAAAGAAATGCCCTGGCCTATTTATAAAATTAAATTAGGTACTGACCATGATGTTGAGATAATTACTAAATTAAGAAAACATACATCATCTGTTTTTACTGTAGATGCTAATGCAGCATGGAAGGCAGAGGAGGCTTTAGAAAAAATAGCTGCGTTCAAAGATCTAGGAGTCGGGTTTATTGAACAGCCTTTGGCAAAGGGTGACTGGGAAGGAATGAAAATTTTGTTTGAAAAATCGCCATTGCCGCTAATAGCAGATGAAAGCTGTGTAGCAGAAACAGATGTGCAAAAATGTTATCAGCATTTTCATGGTATTAATATTAAGCTCACAAAATGCGGCGGGCTTACACCTGCTAAAAGAATGATAACTAAAGCAAGAGAATTAGGTATGAAGGTTATGGTAGGTAGTATGAATGAAGGTACAATTGGCACTTCTGCAGCTGCACATTTACTACCATTGCTGGATTATGCAGATATGGATGGCACTTTATTACTTGCAGAAGATGTAGGCACAGGCATTACTATCGAGAAAGGTAAAATTATTTACGGCGAAGGAAATGGGATAGGGGTAGTTGTAAAAGATTTTTAGAAATCCGTTCAAACATATTTAGTTATTTTAAATTTTCTTATTTTATAAATAAAATAATATTATAAATATTTACAGCCATGCCACTTAGCAGAAGAAAATTTATAAAAAGTGCAATATTACTACCTCCCGTTTTAGCAGAAAGCGCTTCACTATTTGGAACCCCGGTTAATTTATTTGAACAACAAAAGCAATTTAAAAGGGTCCGCCCCGAAGAGGCTCTTTGGCCTTCCCCGGAAAAATGGAATCAATTAAATAAAACTGTAAGGGGTAACCTTGTAAAAATTGAATCACCATTAGCTGTTTGTAAAAAGCCGGCAGGTAATGCAGCATGTTCTCAATTTTTTAAAAGCATACAAAATCCATATTATGTAGGTGATAATCCTGCTCTCACACAAACTTCGGGTTATCTTAATGCCTGGGAGTCTAAGCCCAGCGTATATGCTGTAGCAGCAAAAAGTACTGCAGATGTTGTAGCAGCTGTAAATTTTGCCAGAATTCATAATCTGCGATTGGTTGTAAAAGGTGGAGGACACAGCTACCAGGGTACTTCTAGTTCGGCTGATTCATTACTTATATGGACAAAAGCAATGAATAAAATTGTTGTTCATGAAAGTTTTGTTGCTCAAAATTGCGGAGCAAAACAAGCGCCGCAGCCAGCTGTAACAGTAGAAGCGGGTGCTATGTGGATGCAGGCTTATGGAGCCGTAACTACCGAAGCAGGGAGGTACGTTCAGGGTGGAGGTTGTGCAACGGTTGGTGTGGCTGGGCTTATACAGAGCGGTGGTTTTGGAAGTTTTTCAAAAAATTATGGTATGGCAGCAGCAGCTTTACTGCAAGCTGAAATTGTAACGGCAGATGGATCAGTAAAAATTGCAAATGCCTGCAATAATCCTGATTTGTTTTGGGCATTAAAAGGAGGTGGTGGCAGCAGTTTTGGCGTAGTTACAAAGCTTACCTTACGAACCCGGGAACTACCGGAAAATTTTGGTGTCGTGTTTGGGAGTATCCAGGCTAAAGATGACGCATCTTATAAAAAATTGATACAACAACTACTGAATCATTATAATACCAGGCTTTTAAACCGTCATTGGGGTGAATCCATATCTTTTCAAACGGATAACAGTATAGATTTTAGCATGGTATTTCATGGGTTGTCCCTGCAAGAGGCAAAAAAATCGTGGCAACTTTTTGAAAGTTGGGTGAAAGCATCACCGCTCAACTATACGTTTAAAGATCCATTTACCATTATTGAAATCCCACCCCGTCATTTATGGGATACTGCATTTCTAAGACAAAACGCACCTCATCTTATTGTTGCTGATGACAGGCCGCAGGCTCCATCAGAAAATATTTATTGGGCAGCAGACAAAGAACAGGCAGGGCAATTTTTATATGCCTATCACTCAGCATGGTTGCCTGCTTCGTTATTGGAAAAAAATAAATTACCTCAACTTGCTGATGCTATATTTTCAGCTACCCGCAACTGGTCGCTTGCCCTGCATTTCAACAAAGGTTTGGCCGGGGCACCACAGGAAGAAATAGAGGCTGCCCGGGATACTGCCATGAATCCTGCAGTGCTTAATGCTTTTGCACTTGCCATTATTGCCGGTAATGGTGATCCTGCTTTTCCTGGTATAACAGGGCATGAGCCTGATATGAGTTCTGCCAAAAAATATGCTGAAAAAATTGATAAAGCAATGCAGGAATTACTTCATGTTGCACCCGATGCCGGTTCCTATGTTTCTGAAAGCAATTTCTTTCAAAAAAATTGGCAACAATCTTTCTGGGGTTCTAATTATACGAGGTTAGCCAGGATAAAAAAGAAATATGATCCCCAGGGCCTGTTTTTTGTTCATCATGGTGTAGGCAGTGAAGTATGGAGTAAAGATGGTTTTACCAGAATATCCTGACAGTAAAAAAAGCAAATCATTCATAAGTTCTAAAGGAAATAATACAGGAGTAGTAGTAAACAATTTCTAACTTTTTATTATTTGGTAATCTCCCAGGGTTCAGTATCGCCTTGTATTACTCTAAAGATGGGATGAATTATCTTTTTAGTCAGATCGGGGGTATGACCGGGGCTTCTTGTAATTTTTTTCTTTAAGTGTTCCATCTCATATTCAATTTGCCCGCTGGTAACTTTTATCTTCTGCTTCTTAAATGTCCAGTCAATTTTTGTGGTATCAAATGTAAAATTTCTTTTTTGTGCTTCTTTGTGAATTTCTGATAAGTAATAATTTATTGCACTTACCGGATCCGTACAGCATTTAAACCTTATGAGCTGTGGATGATTACGATAGCCTTTGGTTTTATTTTCCAGCACCTTTTTGGCTAAAAGGCTTTCACGCCATAAAGCAACCAACCCTTTTGTATCCAGCAATGATGGATGTAGTGACCATAGCCTCATTTAATATTCTTGAAATAGTTAGCTTCCTAACAATTTATTTTTTTGCCTGATATATTCCTCCTGCGTAATTGCACCTTTTTGCATAAGTGAAAAAAGCTTTTCAATTTCATCAGAAACTGATATATTATTTTGTGCAGAAGATGGCATGCTTAATTTTATTGCTTCAGACAGTTGTTGTGCCTGGTTTTTTAACTGCGTGCCTTTATATTCCTCCTGAGCATGCGTGATAGTATCTTTTAAAACTTTGGGATCATGTATCATGGTATATTTTGAGTCGCCTAATTCTGCAGCAGTCTGTATTTCTACATCGCCATAGCCGAACATTCTTCCTAATACCCCTTGGGTATATTCAACATTATTAATTTTTTCCAGAGGGCTTTCTTTGGAATATCTTGTAAAAAAACCACTTTCATCAATTACCCTCATATTGGTTACAGCCCATAGATTATTTTTCCATTCCAGGTAAAGATAACCGGGTACAAGTAGTAACGCAAGCGAGATTAGCAGGGCAATGGAAGGATCTACAAAATAAAAAATCAGTGTAATGATTATTATGCATGCCAAAAAAGGCACTATAAGTGTCATCCAGTGTTGCCGTGTAATAAGCAACAATTTTTCATCCTTTTTTAAGTGCGTACGCATAATTAAATTTAACTGAAATTGGAGTGGAAGTTAAGAGATTTTCTTAAGATATAACAGCATGTTTATTGATCCCTTCAATGATTTTTTAATGATACTTTTGAGCGTGGTTAAAATATTGTATTATTTATATGACACCTGAAAGATACCGTAGACTTACATCAGTATTAAATAAACGGCAACCAGACCTTACAGTTGTACTGGAAAACGTTTTTGATCCGCATAATGTTTCTGCTGTTATGCGTACCTGCGATGCCGTAGGCATACAGGATATTTATATTTTAAATGACAGGATACCTCCTCATAAAAAATGGGGATACAGAAGTTCTTCAACAGCTGCTGAGTGGCTTACAATTCATCAGTTCACAAATGTAGGCGAATGCTTTACCGAATTACGAAAGAGGTATAATAAAGTTTATGCTACCCACTTAAGCGAAAATGCAACAACACTTCACGAATTAAATTTAACTGAGCCTGTTGCCCTGGTATTTGGTAATGAAACGTTAGGTGTAAGTGAAGAAATCACGAAGCTTGTTGATGGTACTTTTATTATACCGCAGGTTGGTATAATTAAATCATTAAATATTTCTGTTGCCTGTGCAGTTACTTTGTACGAAGCCTTCAGGCAAAAGCAAATTGAGGGGCATTATGATGAGCCGAGGCTTGGTAAAGAGCAATTAAAAGGTTTGAAAGAGGAGTGGGGTTTGGAGTAAGGTTTAAACTCTCACAGTGCCTGTCTTTACTTTTCCAGACCGCTTGTAATTGGCAATAATTACTCCACCTGGTGTAATAATACTCTCTGTTAATTTAAATGCCGCCGGGATCGGGCCGTTGTTAAACAAGTTTTTTCCTTTACCAAGAGTTAGAGGGTGAATTTTGAGTCGGAGTTCGTCCACCAGATCATTCTTAAATAAAAGCTGAATGAGCTCACTACTTCCCCAAACCTGAATGTCAGAACCCTTAGAGTTTTTGAGCTTCTTAATATCTGAAAGACTTTTGAGGAAAACAGTGTTTTTCCAATCTGACTTTTTCCTGGTCTTTGTCATGACGTATTTTGTGCCATCATTGATCCCTGGCCAATAGTCTGCATGTTTAGGCCAGTAGCCTTCCCAAATCTCAAAAGTTTTTCTGCCTAAAAGATAATCTGCAGGTTTCAATTCTTTTTCCACAACCTTACCATAAGCTTTGTCTCCATAAGGTGCAACCCAACCGCCATATTTAAAACCACCTGATGTATCTTCCCCAGGCCCACCGGGCGCTTGCATTACTCCATCTAATGTAATCATTGATAATACAATTATTTTTCTCATACTATTTATATTTATTCTTTAAAATTGGTTTGGCCACGATACAAATCTCGCCAATAAAGATCGTGTTATTGGAGTGTAAATGCGACAATCTTAGTGGCTGAATACGACAAGTATTATCTGAAAGATTTTTGAATCTGAGTGTTTCTTAGCCGTGTCTCTTTTTGCGTTGGCTTAAGCTTAGGAAGGAAACTGCTAAGGAAAGCCACAATTTTACAAAACCGATTGTTGTGCTTTCGTGCAGGGTTTGCATTTTTTTATTTCATTTTTGTTACCCAAAAACTTGTTCCTCTGTATTGACACCATGCCTTAATTACCTCTCCATTTTCGTTTTTTACAAAAAGGATATTAAAGGCAATAGAAGAAAAAAAATCTTCTCCATCTCTATACAAATGAAAAAAGTTTCTACCATCACGACCATTCCATATATAGTAAAGTATATTATCTTTTTGATTAATGATTAATTTTTTCCCGGAAGTGTCTGTGTAAGTACCCTCATATTTTTTGTATTCAGTACTTCTATCTTTCACTTGTGGCAAGGTACAGGTAGTAATGCTATCAATTTCTTTTATTACTTCTTTGGTAAATGCATCCATAAATTTTAACCCTTTTTCTTTTGTACCTAAAGCTGCATATCCAATAATGCCACTTGTATTTAATATACCGCCTTCAAGGGGAATGGGTGTCATTCCACCAATTTTATTTTTCATTGAAGAGTCGTTAACTGCCTTACTCATATCAACCAAATCCGGCCGCAGGCTTAATATGTTTGAAGTTTCCTTTTCGTCAGCATGTGTACCATACGCTTGAGTTCTTAACTGCTCTTGTACCTTTGCAAAATTCGGTCGTTCGAAACTGCTGAAATATAATAATACTCCCTCATTTGCCAGAATCTTTGCAGCGGTTTCTAATGTTGGCGTTGTGGATACACCAACATTAATTATGTAAAAACGTTTAGGGCCATAATTTGTTAAACTCCTTACTATCTGAAGAACCAAATCTGTTGCTGTGGAAAAAGATAAACTGGTAGATCCTGCATACTTAAGAAACCCAAAATAATATCCATAGTTTATTGTTGGTGTTATTATCACCTTCCGTTTTAATGCCAACTGGTTTTTGTAACCCTCTGCCTGTATAAAGTCTGAAGAAAGAGGTAAATGCGGGCCATGTTCTTTGGCTCCTGCGCCCAGAGGAATTACAATTACTGCATCGGATGTTAACACTTGCTTAGCTGTTGTCCAACTTATGTCTTCTAAGAAAATAGCTTTGTTATTTGGATTTCTTTTTTGAGCAACTGCTTTAAATGAAATTGCTAAAAATAAAATTAATAAAATATTTTTCATGACAATTAATTTTTAGTTTGTTAGGTTCACAGCATGGCGCACAACAAATAAATATACGCAACTCTTTGGATACAATTATCTTGTTAATCAATGAATGTTTAAACAAAATTTTTTCAGCAAAACATAATTAAAGATACTCAATGGTATGCGGATGAAAGGATTGCGATCCTTCGATAAAACTCAGGACAGGCTGTACGATGATGCAATGAAAAGCAAATGTTGGTATCAAAAATATTTTCTAAATACTCCGGTTGCTATTCCTCCCTAGCCGTGTCTCCTTTTTGCGCTTGCTTTAGTTTGGCAGGGCACGGCTTTTATAATTATTTGCCGCCGTGTCCCGCATTACAAAAATCTAGGTAAGGGAGACACGGCTTAGGAAAAGCGAAGCCTTGTTACTTCAAATAAATGTGTGGGGACGGTTCATATTTCTCTTTTGGGATAACGCCTACCTTCTTTTTAAATGTTTCCCATTCTTTCAGCATCTCTTTAAATTTTTCGGGATTTGACTTTGAAAGATCTTTGGTTTCTCCAAGGTCTTCCGCCAGGTTATACAAACCAAATGCTGTTTCATCAAAAGGATTGCTAATATTTGTAATCTTCCAGTTTCCTTTTATCAAAAGACATTGACCATCATGTTCCAATCCATAAACATAGTTATTATGATGGATGATATTACTTTTCCCACTGATAAACGAGAGGAATGATTCACCTAACATGGGTGTTGTTTTTTTATTGTTATACATTTCCGGGTATTTTATATCCGCTAATTCAAGGAATGTAGGAGCAAGATCCATTACGTTAAGAAATACTTTCTGATGACCTAATTTTCTTTTTACGTATTTGCCCGAAATGATTAGGGGAGTTACTACTCCGCCTTCTGTTGAATATGCTTTAAATAATTTAAATGGCGCTGCGCCTGCCTGTGCCCATTGTGGCCCGTATGAAATAAATGAAGAAGGCTTACCCATATTTTCATAATTATTATTATAATGTTCGCGGAGAAACGGACCGAAGCCACCGGGGAGATTATAAAAATCTTCTCCAGCTGCTCCATTGTCCGACATAAAAACGATCACTGTATTATCAAATTGTTTTGAATCTTTCAGAAACTGTATCAATTGACCGATATGTTCATCAAGGTTATCTACCATAGCGGCATAAATCTCCATTTTTCTCGATTCTATTTTTTTTTCTCCGGCTGAAAGTTCTATCCATAGCTTGATCGAAGAGTTTCTGGGTCCAAGCACTGCATTAGCAGGCACTATTCCCATTTTTTTTTGTCTGTTAAAACGAATAATTCTTAATGAATCATATCCTATATCATATTTGCCTTTGTATTTATCTATATAATCAGCAGGAACCTGGAGTGGCCAATGGGGTGCAGTATAAGTAAGATAGGCAAAGAAGGGTTTGTCTTTTTGTCCGTTTTTAATAAATTCGATTATTTTATCAGTGTAAACATCCGTTGAAAATTTTCCTTCGGGAAAAAGTACAGTTTTATTATCCAACCGGTATTGCGGAGGTTCGTTTACAAGAATTTGATTATTATTGAAATGATTCGCACCGCCATTGAGCAAGGCAAAACTTTTTTCAAATCCTTTGGCATATGGAATATAGGCATCCTCACTTCCCAGATGCCATTTGCCAGACATGAATGTTTGGTAACCCCCATCTTTCAAAAGTTGCGCCACTGTTACTATTCTATCAGTCAGATGATGTTCATAGCCAGGCTTACCTTCTCTTGCAGTTCCTTTCAGCGAGAACATAGAGCCCATACCCGCAACGTGGTTATCATTTCCCGATAAAATCATGCTTCGTGTTGGGGCACAAAGCGGGGCAGTGTGAAAATTGGTGAACAGAAGTCCTTTCTCTGCAAGTAAATCGATATTGGGTGTTTTTATATCTCCGCCATAGCAGCCCAGATCAGTGTAACCCAGGTCATCAGCCACTATCAATAAAATATTAGGCCTGCTATTTTTTTTTGATTGAGCATTTACAGGCTTATTGATACTGGTAATTATCAATAAAAAAAAGATCCAGTTGAATTTATTTTGCATACATGAAATTGATTAATTTCTGCCAAGCCTTTTGTTGTGTGATCTGCTCTTTCTCATTGCACCATTTATAATCCATGCGGTTCCATACTTGGGGATTTATTTCCATCACGCAAGTAATATTCAAAATGCCTTTTTATATCCGAAAAATGCTCTGGGAACTCTTCTATACCATGGTCAGCACCTTCATATAAAATAAACCTTACGGGATGTTTGTACTCATATAATTTTTTAACGAATTCTAAAACATCGCCAGGTGAAGTTCTCCGGTCTGCGCTGCCCTGCATTATCAGCAAGGGTGTTGTTTTACAAAGTTGGTCGGCCCAATAAATAGCAGACCTTGCCTTTAATACACTCTCTTTGTTATTTTCATAGCCGGGAATCAATTCCCATGGTTTTGTTCTCCATTTTCTGGTGGTATCAAAGTCCAGGTTTGCGATGCCTCCCGTTACTGCTGCTGCTTTGAACCTGCAGGTATTTTTTAATGCCAGGTAAGTCATCATGCCGCCGCGGCTAAAGCCTTCAATACCAATTCTTGAAGTGTCTGCATTTGGTAATTGTGAAAGCGCAGGAATTAGATTAAGAACATCATCAATATCTTTTCCTCCAAACTCTTCCTTTCCCTCTCCGCCATCATTTCCTCTGTATTGACTTGCTATAACAACATATTTCCAGCTTGCCATACGCCCAAGATAAAAAGCGATCCTGAAAGGATTCCATTGTGAAAAATTCGTGTTTCCCCCGCGGTTAGCAATGATACAAGGATATTTACCCTTTTCTTTTGGCTCAGCAACGTAGCCGGTAACTTTTAAGCCATCTGACAAATAGGTTATTCGATAAAAATCAATGCTTCTAAGTTTTAAACCTAATGCTGTATCACTTTTATTTACTTGGTTATATGTGCTGTCATGCAAAACCAGCGGTACTTTACTTATGATCTTACCATCCTGCGCCCAAATTAAATTGCTGATAAAGAGTGCAGAAATTAATAAGCAGTTTGTTATTTTCATTTCAATATTTTTTGTACATCAAATAACGCTTTGTTTGCGTTCATGTTATTCCAAATCATCTGTTATAATCAATAAGTTTTGTCCCTTCCAAATTGATTTCTTTTCTCCTCGAAAACCGGAACAGCAACTTTGCATTTCCCTTCGGCAGAATCTCAAATTTTGCTTCTGTATCATTCACACCGCCAATAAAAGTGTTATTGCCACTGTAACATAGACCGCCTCTGACTTCTCCGTTCCATTTCCAAAACAGAAGGTCCCCATACCTGTAAAACTCCATGATTGACTTATCGGTCATTTTATAAGTGCCGCCTACTTTGTGAAAAACTGTTTGGTCCGGCACGTATTCTTTTTTCAGAACAATATCAAAATCTATTTCACTTTCTTTATCCTTTCTTTTTTTTAATGACAATATTCTGTTTACGGTCAAAGAAGATTTTGTACTTGGGTCTGTGTTTAAATAGGGGTCTCCTTTTAAATAAATTTGGGTAATTAAATCCTGTTGACCTTCAGCTGAAATGCGCATGTGAATATGTGCAGGTCGGAATATGGAAAGATTTTCATCGTTGGGGTAAGGAATGGGAATAGTAGTTACGAAATAGTATTTGCCATCCTTACTTACTCGTTGGCTACCTCTGTATAAATAGTCGTCCGAAACATTATCGTAAAGACCATCCTGCTTGCATTGCCAAATTTCAATTAAGCAATTATTCATAGGTGTTTTGCCATCTTCTCTAAAGATGGTTCCGGATAGATGCAATACTTCTCCTGTAAAGTCAGGCGGGTTTAGATTTTTTCTAAATGGAGCCCCGGGGCGATAGAAAGGTCCAAGTATGTCGGTAGTCGTCGGCGTATCTCCAATAAAATGGTCATTATTCCATTGAATGCTACCAAGTGCACCAATACCAATTGCGACGATACCAGTTTGTTTTATAAATTCTTTGCGTTGCATGGCGCTTAAATTTTAAATGAGGCTCGCTAGAGCATGACGCACAACATATCGATTGGCGTTATTACTTGCAATATAAATTTTTTTATCAATACTAAAAACCAATTAGTTAGCATTATAACTTTTATATTTCCTTACGATAATCCACTTTCTAGTAAAACATAATTAATGCTCCCAAAGGTATGCTGTATAAGTGAGTGACACAACGATGATGCTATGGAAACCAAATGCCGGTAACCAAAAAAAATTTACTAAATACTCCTGTTGCTGTCAAAGTTTTCCAGCTCTTTGCTAACGGCATTTAAAAATGTCGAGCCGAGTGCGCCGTCGATTACACGATGATCGTAACTGAGGGAAATATACATGATGTGGCGGATGGCAATGCTATCGCCCTGTTCGGTTTCGATAACAACGGGACGTTTTTTAATGGCCCCCATAGCCATGATGGCAACCTGTGGCTGGTTAATAATGGGCGTGCCCATAATGCTGCCGAAAGTACCGACGTTGGTGAGGGTAAAGGTTCCGCCGGTTGTATTATCGGGATTTAATTTATTATTTCTGGCGGCATTGGCCAGGCCATTTACATTTTTTGTAAGCCCGACAAGATTTAACTGGTCGGCATTTTTAATTACGGGCACAATTAAATTTCCGGTGGGTAATGCGGTTGCCATACCTATGTTGATGTCTTTTTTAATAATGATCTTATCACCATCTACACTGCTGTTGAGCCACGGATATTTTTTAATACACTTAACTATAGCTTCAATAAAAAGAGGAGTGAAGGTTATTTTTTCGCCTTCTCTTTTTTCAAATTCTTTTTTCATTTTCTCTCTCCACAAAACCATATTGGTAACATCACATTCGCTAAAGCTGGTTACATGGGCACTGATATTTTTACTATCCACCATGTGCTTTGCTATCATCTTACGCATGCGATCCATTTCGATGATCTCGACGTTTTGAGTAGTTGATGCTTGGTAATTTGTAGTTTGTAATTGTTGATTTTCTGATGATTGTTTTTGTTCATGTTCAAAAACCACAACTGGCCGCTGAGATTGCTTGTCTATTGTCTGTTGTCTATTGTCTGTTGTCTTTCTTTGTTCTATGTATTGAATAATATCTTTTTTACTTACTCTTCCATCCTGACCGGTGCCGGGAATATTTTCCAGCTCCTGCATGGAAATTCCTTCACTGGATGCGATATTCATTACAAGGGGAGAATAGAATTTTGCTGAACTATTATTGCCGGAGGCTTGATGCTTGTTTTCTGCCGGAGGTACATAAGGGATGCTGTCAACAACATCAGCTTCTTCATATTCGTGTTTTAAAGGTTGTCCATGGGATTCCTGCCGGAATGGTTGCTGTGGCTGATTATTTTGTGGCTGTGAATTATCGGCTGTTGTTTTTATTCTTGCGATAACAGTACCAATGGGAACAACATCGTTCTCGTTGAATAAAATTTCTTCTATTGTTCCTTCTGCGATAGAAGGGACTTCACTGTCCACTTTATCAGTGGCAATATCTAAAATGGTTTCATCCTGCTCTACTTTGTCGCCGGGTTGTTTATGCCATTTTAAAATGGTTGCTTCCATTATACTTTCGCCCAACTTTGGCATTACCAGATCTACAACGCTCATAAATTAATAATTAACGTGTCAAAAGTAATAAAAAAGAAAGAAGCAAATTATAAACTGCTGACTTTGATTTTTTGTATGTCACTTTTTTGCTTGTCCAAAAAAGTAACCAAAAAATTACCCCGGAAAAAGATTACATCCCTTTTTCCGGTTGGTTCCCTGATAAAGCTTTAGTACTACTGTAACTTCAACATAAGATGAACCAATGCTTATAAATCCTGATAATCCAATAATCTACCCAAATCGTGGTTCAGACAATATAAGTTAAGGGAAGTATTTGTAAATGTCTTTTCTGTTATCTATGGCGGCAAATGTAAAGTCGCCATTGTTGAAATAGATACCGATTCTAAAATCTCCTAATCTTATTCTATAAAAATCTTTATGACCTTTTAATTTTTTGAAATTTTTGATTTCTGAAAGCGAAGTTGCTGCTTCAGTTAATTCGATTGTGCTTTGTATGTCTTTGGCTAATTTTTTATCTTTTAATTTTAATACCTGTTTAAGAAATTTATTAGTAAAAGCAATTTTCATTTCTTAAGCGCTTTTAATACTTTTTCTTTTGAAGTGTATCCACTTTTAATACCTTCCTGTATGCTTCTGCTTAAAAACAAATCTTCCATATCATCAATAGAAATTTTTTTAGATCGCAATCCCAATTCTTCGGTAAGTTTTAAAAGAAGGTCAGTTTTTTTTCTAGACTTTGTTTCGATTACAATAGCTTCCATAAGATTTATTTATCCAAATTTAATCAATTCTCTATAATAAATTTTCTTAAAAGGTTTAATGAAGTCATAGCCGTAATTTGAATATTTCGCATCCTGTCGAATCGTAAATTTAATTGCTGTGTTTGCTGTTTGTTTTTATTGCCGACTGCGATCCAAACTGTACCAACCGGCTTTTCTTCACTTCCTCCATCCGGTCCCATAATTCCTGATACTGCAATTGCATAATCTGTTTTTAAAACATCCAACGACCCTTTCAGCATGGCTATAACCGTTTCTTCACTTACAGCGCCAAAGGTTTGTAAGGTTTTATTGTTAACCTTCAATACATTTTCTTTTACATCATTATCATAACTTATTACACTTCCTTTAAAATATTTTGAAGATCCGGGATGCGTAGTTATAAGGTGTGCAATATAACCGCCTGTGCAGCTTTCGGCTGTTGATAAAGTTTTATTTTTTGCAGCGAGTATTTTGCCAATTACTTTTTCCATCGGCTCATCTTCATCTGTAACCAAATATTCTTTTACAAGAATTTTTAGTTTTTCAAATTGCAAATTCATTTCGTTTTCAATTGCATCTTTATCATTTCCTGAAGAGCTTAAACGCAACCTTACCATACCATAATTTGGTAAATAGGCCAGCTTGATGTGGGAGGGTAAAGAAGCTTCAAAATCTTTTATACGCTCCGCCAGCATTGATTCTCCGATACCTGCAGTTAATAATGTTTTATGAATAATTACAGGAAGTTTGAACCTTCCTTTTAATTTTTCAATTACATCTATCATCATGCCCTGCATTTCATTGGGAACACCTGGCATACTTACAAATATTTTATCACCTTTCTCTCCATCAGGAGTCCTTTGGACAAACCACATTCCCGGCGCACTTCCTCTTTTATTTTGTATTACTATGCATACATCAGGTACTTCCGCCTGTTTAAGATTTACTTCTGTAATGGGCCTTTTAAATACTTTTTCAAAAAGATATTTTACATTTTCTAAAGCAGCCTCATTCACTATCATCTTTCCATTGAAATATTTACACAGCAATGGCTTTGTAATATCATCGGAAGTAGGACCCAGGCCGCCGGTTAGCAAAATAATTTCTGCATGCCGGCTTTCCTCATCCAGGGCAGCAAGTATATCATTTTCATTATCGCCAACTGCTACACGGCGCTTTACAAAAATTCCGGCTTTGTTTAATTCCTTAGCTATATATGCGCTATTGGTATCAATCACCTGGCCAATTAATAATTCATCGCCGATAGTTATAATTGATGCATTTACCATTTATGATGAATGATTTATTTTAGTGCAATATTACTTATTATGAAATTGCTTGCTCTTCTCTTATTCATCTTTACAGCTGATTGCTACGGGCAAAGTATTTCCGAAAAATTAAATGCGGCTGTGGGCAAATTGGAAGTTGACTCACAATTTAAGCATGGAACAATTAGTCTTTATATTGTTGAAAGTAAAACAGGTAAAATAGTTTTTAATAAAAACGCTGAAACAGGATTAGCTCCAGCAAGCTGTCTGAAAGTTATCACAGCAGTATCTGCATTTGAATTATTAGGTAAAGAATATAGGTATCAAACAAGACTTGGCTATAAAGGAAATGTTGATAACGGAGTTTTAAACGGAAATGTTTATATAGTTGGAAGCGGAGACCCAACATTAGGAAGCTGGCGCTACAATGGCACAAAAGAAAACGTTGTTTTAAATAATTTAATTAATGCCATTAAAGAAGCAGGGATACAAAAGATCAATGGACTTGTTTTAGGAGATGACAGAATTTGGGGCACACAAAAAATACCGGATGGATGGATATGGCAGGACATTGGAAATTATTATGGTGTAGGGCCTTCTGCGCTAAACTGGCGGGAAAATCAATATGATCTTATTTTAAAATCGGGCAAAAAAATAGGCGACCCTGTAAGGATCGCAGGTACACGGCCAAAATTTTTGCCGGGCATTCATTTGATAAATGAACTTACATCTGCAGAAAAGGGTAGTGGCGACAATGCTTATATTTATTTAGCGCCAGATGCTGAAACAGGATTTATAAGAGGAACTATACCTGTTAATGAAGACAGCTTTGTTATTGCAGGCTCAGTGCCCGATGGCGGTAAATTACTGGCTGCTACAATTTATCAAAATATTTCTTCAGGAAAGTTATACCCTGATAACAATATTAATTATCTAAAAGGCAAAAGTAAATGGAGCGTGCCTGATACAATATTTTATACTCACACATCTCCACCGCTCGACAGCATTATGTATTGGTTTTTAAAAAAGAGTATTAATTTATATGGAGAAGCATTGGTGAAAACTATTGGGTATGAGAAAACGCAATCGGGTACAACTGACAACGGCATAAAAATCATAAAAGAGTTTTGGAGAAGAAAGGGTATTGAAAGATCGGCTTTAAAAATTATTGATGGCAGCGGATTATCTCCTGCAAACCGCGTTACAACACACTCATTGGTTACTATAATGCAATATGCGAAAGACCAAAACTGGTTTCCCTCTTTCTATTATGATCTGCCGGAAATAAATGGTATTAAAATGAAAGATGGATATATTAACGGTGTAAGAAGTTACACAGGATATATAAAAAATAAGCAAGGAATAGAATATACATTTTCTTTCATCGTAAATAATTTTGATGGCAGCCCTTCATCTGTGAGAGAAAAAATGTGGAAGGTGCTGGATCTTTTGAAGTGATGTAAGCCGTGCAAAGTAAGATGTAGGATGTATAAGTATTTTATCATCTACCTTTGCACCAACTAGATCTATTATATAAATTTATATATTATAAACCTTTTTAAACATTAAAAAATGCAAACTCAAAATTATAAAAACCACAGGCGCTATGTTCCGTTGTACACATTTGTTCTTACTGCATTAATACTGGCAATTTTAGCTGGTTCTGTTTGGTATTTTTATAAATCTTACGACGCACATCAAAACTTATTGCCTTCAATATTAATATTTGGATTGGCAATTGTTTGCATATTTTTTTACATATATGCCCGGGGGTTTGCCTTACGAGCCCAGGACAGGGCAATAAGGGCTGAAGAGAATCTCCGTCATTTTGTATTAACAGGCAGACCGTTAGATAATCGTTTAAGAATGGGGCAAATTATTGCACTACGTTTTGCTGATGATGCAGAATTTGCATCTTTGGCACAAAGTGCAGTAAGTGAAAATTTAAAAGCCGATAATATTAAGAGGGCAATACGAATCTGGAGGCCGGATCATTACAGAGTGTAATGGCTAAAAATATTTAGAAAGCTTTTCTTTCAATACTTCGGGCATATTACAGCGCTTCATTGTTTTTGCATCTAAAAAATAAAGCGTTACATCTCCTGTATTTAGCAATTCGTTTTGTTGGTTATAGATCTCACCGTGAAAAATAATTTTGTGATGCAAAGGTATTTCTCTTAAAGTGGTTTTTACCGTTATAAGATCATCATATTTTGCAGGGCGCAAAAAGCGGACATGCATGTCAGTTACTGCAAGAAATATTCCCATCGCTTCAATCTCTTTATAGGTAAAACCTAACGTACGAATTGATTCTGTTCTGCCTATTTCATAAAATTGGGCGTAATTGCCATAGTAAACAACTCCCATCTGATCTGTGAGTGCATAATGAATACGGATCTGTGTTTCTGAAATAAACATGATATAATTTCTACTGAATTTATTTACTTATCATGTTGTCAATACTAAACTTACCCGGGCCTGTAAACAATAGTGCGATATAAGCAGAAAGGTATAAGGCAGGCAGTTCCTGTTTTCCAAAAAGATCTCCATTACCAACCTGAAAAATTATTACAACCGTTAAAATAATTAAAGGAATGCAGGCAAGCCTTGTAAACAGACCCACAACAATAAGAACAGCGCAAAACAATTCAGCAAATACTACAAGAGCAAGGGTTGCAGAAGGATTCAATCCCATAAAACTCATAAACTTTACTTTCATCTCATTATAATGTATGAGCTTGTCGTAGCCATGATATGCCATTAGCAAACCTGCTCCTATCCGCAATACCAGCAATCCCGTGTTGTAGGCAGCAGCATTATATTTTGTTGAAAAAAGATTTCTCATAAGCTTTACAATTATAATTGCATTAACAATGCGTGTGCAATTTAAAGTTTTATTTTATCATCGGTAATTAAGATGCAGATTAGAATGCTTTGTATTTTTGCGCAGCCTGTTAAGGATTAGGAAAGCAAAAAGTTGTTATATAAATAAAACTTCCAATTAATGAATCGCCTTTTTTTTGTTGTTACACTGCTTATTACTTCTATCCCTGTTTTCTCACAAGCCAATTATAACGTTACTGATCCTGAGAGAAGTTTTAAAGAAGCAAAAGACTTTTTTATGCAGGAGCAATATGCATTGGCTTATCCTTTACTAAAAGAGTTGAAGCAAAAACATCCTGAAAACACCGCCAGCAGTCATACTTACTTAAACCAGGACATAGAATATTATTTTATTGTTTGCGGCCTGGCATTGGATCACCAGGTTGCTGAGGAAGATGCAGCTAAGTTTATAAAGGTTTCTAATAATGAACCGCGGCAGCAGATAATGAGCTATCGTCTTGCTAAATATTACTTTATAAAAAAAGACTTTGAGCATGCTATTTCGTATTATGAAAGAGCCGGGTATAATAGTTTGAGCAATGAAGAGATAGCAGATGCAAAATTTGAACTTGCCTATTCTAACTTTAATTTAAAAAGATTTGAAGATGCAAAACCCTTATTTAATGAAATTCACCAATTGCCAAACAATAAATATTATTATCCCGCAAATTATTATTATGGATTTATCAGTTATAGGGATAGGGATTATGCAGAAGCATTAAAAGCTTTTAAACTGATAGAAAATCAGGACGTGTATGTAGGCCTTGTACCATATTACATTGCTGAAATATATTATTTCCAGAACAAGAAGGATGAAGCCTTACAATATGGTGAAGAAGTTTTAAAACGTGGCAACCTCGTTTATCAAAAAGAGCTGAATTTATTAACCGGTCAGATTTATTTTGAGAAAAGAAATTTTGCAAAAGCATTGCCTTTGTTAGAAGCATATGTTAACAGCAGTGATAAGGTTACAAAAGAGATTTTGTATGAATTAAGTTATAGTTATTATGAAGGCAACCAGGTTGAAAAAGCAATAGAGGGCTTTAAACAATTGAGTAATGAAAAGGATTCTTTAGGACAAAACTCTATGTATTTATTAGGAGATCTCTATATAAGAACTAATCAAAAAGAGAATGCCAGAAATGCTTTTCAGTACAGCGCATACAACAGCAGCAACAGGAAGCAGCAGGAAATATCAAGATTTAATTATGCAAAATTATCTTATGAATTAGGATACCAGGATATCGCTTTAAGCAGCATGAAAACCTTTACTGATCTTTATCCCAGTTCGGTTTATGCAAATGAGGCCAAAGAAATTTTAGTACGTCTTTTAGCCAATACAAATAATTTTAATGATGCAATTGCATTATATGGATCGTTTGAAAGCCCCACGGTTGCCATGCAAAAAATTTATCCAAAAATTTTATTTGGCAAAGCAACAGAACTGATAAATGACCAACGGATAAACCCGGCAGATGAAATTCTGACAAAACTTTTGCGTGACCCTTACGTTGGAAATGTTTTGCCGTATGCTAATTTCTGGAAAGGTGAAATTGCTTACAGGCAGGGCCGTTATGATGAAACGATAAAAAATGTAATGGCATATTTACAAAGTTCAGCTCCCTCACAGGGAGAAGCAACCCCGGCTTCTGCAAAATATTTATTAGGCTATAGCCATCTTAAAAAAGAAAGCTATGCGCAGGCATTGAATTATTTTCAACAGGTTGCTGCCAATGTTTCAACGCGTTCGTCTTCCATGGAACAGGATGCTTATGTAAGAACGGCTGACAGTTATTTTATGAACAGAGATTATAACAAAGCAAAAAGCATGTATGAGAATGTGATCATAAACGCTTTGCCTCAAAGTGATTATGCCTTATTTCAGCAGGCAATGATTGCGGGTATTAAAACCTCAGCAGAAAAAATAAGAATATTAAATACTGTTTCCCGCCAATATCCTTCCAGCGATCTTATTTCGGATGTGACAATGGAAATTGCCAACACTTATATGGCTGATGAAAAATTTAAAGATGCCATTCCTTATCTTAATAATATATTATCATTGACCGGTGCAAGCAGGTTAAAACCTCAGAGCTATCTTAAATTAGGGTTAGCATATTATAATCTCAATAGTAATGCTGAAGCTTTGAAATATTATCAACAGCTAATAAGTTTATATCCGCAGTCTGCAGAAGTGGATGAAGCATTGGATAATATAAAAAATATTTATGTAGAAGAAGGAAAGCCGAATGAATATGTTGATCTTTTAAAACGTTCGGGGATATCTATAAATGTTAGCGAAGCAGATTCTTTAACGTATGCATCCGGAGAATTGAAATATAATAATAAAGATTGTGCAAATGCAATTACAGCATTTGATAATTATCTCAGCCGTTACCCCGAAGGATCATATGCTTTGCAGGCATATTATTTTCGCAGTGAGTGTTATGTAAAAAGCAAGGACTATAAAAATGCAGTTATCGGCTATGCTGCTGTAGTTAATAAAGGCAACAGCAAGTATGCCGAAGTATCGGCCTTGAATGCAGCCAGGCTTTCCTATTTTGAATTACAGGATTATCCTGGGGCAAAAATTTATTTTACCCGGTTACGAGAGATTGCCATTACCCAGGAAAATCAATTAGAAGCTTTGCGGGGTTTGGTAAGAAGTTATTATCAAACCAAAGATTTTACACAGGCAAACACTGCAGCCACTGAATTACTTACTAAAAAAGGGCTTAGTACAGATGATAAATCAGTAGCGTACCTTGTTTTGGGAAAATCTTTGCAAGCTAATAATCAATGTGAACAGGCAATTACCGCATTCAGGTCAGCAGCGGCTATCAATAAATCTGCATGGGGTGCTGAGGCAAGATATGAGACA
>DASYOS010000076.1:0-14942 GCA_036007525.1 Chitinophagaceae bacterium
TCCGGTGTTACAATAAGAACTTCTATTGCTGATATAAGAGAAGTAGGCAGGGCAACACAGGGAGTTAGATTAATAAAGATAGATGAGGGTGATGAAATTGCAGCAATTACTAAACTTAATGAGCCTGAAACTGATGACCAACTAATAGAAACTGTTATCGGAGACCCTATTCAGGTTAGTTTAGATGAAACTGATACAACCAATATCGAAGAAGATTCATCTAACAATAATTCTGATAGTTCGGATGAGGAATCAAATAACAATACTGAAGAAGAATAAGTAAACTAAATAAAAGCAATTAAAAATTAAACTTACGCAGCATGAAAAAAATACTTTTAACCGGTACACTTTTAATAATGCTATCCGCATTATTTGCTCAAGATCCTAAAAAATTAAAGACATACCTGGACGCAAAGCAATATGATAAAGCAAAAGCTGAAGTAGATGCTGCTATTGCAAAAAATGCAACAAGCCCATTGACACTGTATTATAAAAGTAGAGTGTATGCAGCTCTAGCTTCCGATCCTCAATTCAAAGCTTCGGTTCCTGATGCAAGAGAGCAGGCTTTTGAAGCTTTTAAAAAAGCAATAGAAACTGATAAAGACAATAAAGTTTTATTTGCAGCTACACAGGACCAATATAAACCGATATTTGATTTATACACCGGCTATTATGACGCAGGTGCAGCTGCTTTTAATAACGGTGCGGCGAGCCGCAATAAAGCTGATTATGATCAGGCGCTTTCCATGTTCAAAAATTCGGATATGGTGGGCAGATATATTTATTCAAAAAAATGGGCGCTGTCCGAGCTTGATACCCAGTTAGTATTAACCATAGGGAAAGCAGCAATAAATGCTGATAAAAAAGAAGAAGCTCTTCAATATTTAAAGAGGTTAGCAGATGCTGGTATTTTTGCTACCAAAGATGACAACACAGGTTATCAACTACCATATCAATGGCTTAGCTTATATTATAAAGACGCTAAAGACGAGGAAAATTTTCTTAAATATAACTCGCTTGGAAGAAAGCTTTTTCCTAAAGAAGATTATTACGATGCAGTAATGCTGGATTATTACCGGGAGAAAAAAAATTACCCTTCATTGTTTAGAAAATATGATGAAATAACTACTAATTTTCCTGATAGTTTTTCATACCATTTTAATTATGCTGCAGATGTATTCAACTTTATATATAATAAGGATGCATCCAAAATTGATAATAAAGAATTGCTTTTAAAAAGCGTTGGTGTAGAATTGCAAAAAGCTATTACGTTAAGCCCTAATGATGTGGGTACAAAATTATTGTTGGGACAGTATTATTACAATCAGGGCGTAGACCTAAGGGAAGCTGCAAACCTTATTAAAGGTACAAAACCTGAAGATGTAAAAAAGAGAGCTGACCTTACATTAGTGGCAAAAGATTTGTTCAATAAATCTATTCCTTTTACCGAAGATGCCTTAAAAACATTGGAGAACAATGGTTATAAAAAAAATGATAAGTCTAAATATAAATCAACTGTAAATTTAATGCAGGGAATTTATCAATATTTAAACCAGCCGGACAAAGTAAAATTTTACCAGGCAAAGTATGATAGCGCTGATAGTAAATTTATAAAGTAAGCCAATTCCATATTGTAGAAAAAGCCTGGTTATATCCGGGCTTTTTTATTAAAATGATTTGGCAGTATTTTTGAATAGGTTTCATAGACACATCTTTATGAAATTTGATAAATCTACCGAAAACGGGCTTTCAATTATGTTATGGATAGTTTTGATCCTTACAATAGGATGCATAGGAAGTCTGTTTTTAGGAGCTTAACTTAATTAGAATGGTTCAAGTGAAATTGAATTTTTTCAACTAAATTATTTAGGTCAAAAGGCTTTGCAATAAAATCATCTGCTTTGCATACATCCATCACTGCGTTTATGTTGGAGTGGGCTGAGAACATTATCACAGGAATATGATTTGTTTTAGGGTTAGCCTTTAATTGTCTGCATATATCAGTGCCATTTACATTTCCTAGAAAAACATCCAATAGAATAATTTGAGGGGCAAATTTTTCTACATAATTAATTGTTTCTTCACCTTTTGGGTTTAATATTATTTCAAACCCATGACTTTCTAAAATCATCTCTACCACCTCAAGTATATCTATGTTATCATCTACAACTAAAACTCGTTCCATATTAATCTTGTTACAAATACTTATCCATCTTTTTGTACTAAGTCCAGATAACAAAAAAGGCCTCATAGAAATGAAGCCTTTAACACTTAAAACAAATTAAAAACTTACATCGTTAAGTAGTACGATGAGTGGTAGTACGATATATTTTGAAAACATATTAAAGAAAAATGAGGCGAAAGATTATAAGACAATATTATGTTATGTAGTGGTCTTGTGGTCGGAGGGATTGATTAAGTTTTTTCAGTAATCAATCCCGTAGCTGAAGGGGAGCAGAGGTTTTGTGTGTAAAAAAGTGAAAATAAAAAATAAAGGGCGAAGCGAAATCCGTTTTTAGGATTTCTTTCCTAAAGAATAGGGTGGTAATGATTTAAGAATAGGTGGTAATCATTTGGGATAATTCTAACCTCCAAGAAAGTATTAAAAACAATTATAAAATTATTGGTAGGCAATAATGACAAAGAGCGAAGAATAATCCACGATTCATTAAAGCTTGGTGTACTAAAAACAAAAGTATTTTTCCTGTCGAGTTTATGATATATCTCCTTAGCAAGATTCAAGGCTTCTGTATCTGCCACTGGATAATAGATGTTGATTTCCTTATTATCTGAATTTCTCTTTATCAGGTTAAGTTCATTATCTGTTACATGGCGTTGAATATTTGCCATTACTAAGGAATCGGTTGTTAGTGAAATAGGTGGTTTATATTTTTTTATATCTTTACTTTGGAATAAAGGGAATACAAACTCTATTACAGCAACCACACTTGCAAGAAAACCAAAAAAGATAACTATGGCTTTAAAAACAATTTTAGCAGCACTTTCACTGGGAGCTTTTATATTTTTTTCTTTTGCACTTTTTTTCACAATGCGTAATTGGTTTGACAATAGGAGGAAAGATAAAATAAATAATACCGTTCCCAATACTCGCTACGGTAAAAATCAGAAGCTTTGCCTTTTTTATTTTCCTTTTTTTTGTGCCATGTGCGACTACTTAACATAACATTAATTATAAGCCTTTCCATTTTACTTTTATTTAAGCTATGCTTACTATTGTTTATATAATAGAGATATTATATATTCGCGAATAAATTTTTGATAAAGTTCCCTGCTAATTACCTATGGAAAAGAAAATTTTAGTAGTTGATGATCATTTAGATATTTTGAATGTTGTAGACCGTTTTTTAAAAGCAAACGGGTTTAATGTTTTAGCTCATTCAAGTGGCAAAGATGTAATTGAAGTTGTTAAGGTTTTTAAACCAGATCTAATTTTATTAGATTTACAATTAGATGGCAAATTCAGTACCCATATTTGCAAAACTCTCAAGAAAACAACACACATTCCTGTAGTTTTATTTTCTGCTTACCTTGATCTGGAAAAGATGTTTCATGAATGCGATGCAGATGCTTATATATCCAAACCTTTTGATTTGGAATACTTATTAAATATAATAAGTGAGCAGTTAAGCATTATGGCGTAGCGGGGGAAAAAACTATCTCCATTTTTTTCTAATATCATTTCCTATTAATATTCCTATTAAAACCCCCAGCAAAAATGCAATTAATGCAATTGCGATGTATTTTACTTCTGTTGAAACATTAAATGCCTGCAATATCATAACGATTTTATTTTTTAATGTGCTCTAATTCTTTAATGAATAACTTTTTACAAAGTCAGTAATAATTGTATTTAGCTGTTCCTCTTGCCCAAATAAAATTTTATGCCTTATAGGAAAAACATATACAGGAAGATCTTTTAATTCATTTTCAAATTTCACCAAACGAACACCATCCTTTTCTGTTGTAAGTATTATTTTATTCTCAGTGTCCAATTTTTCAAACTGCTCCTTAATATCCTTTAAGTCATCAATACTAAAAATATGGTGATCCCTGAAACGCATCATATCATAAGTGGATGCATAGGTATTTAATATCTCTTTTATAGGTTTTGGGTTGGCAATGCCACATACCAATAATATATTAGTATCCGGGGATAAAAATTTCTCCTGCTTATTAAATAAATGATAAGGGCTTCCATATTCAATCTTTGTAAAAAATATTTTTTGATTCGAAAGCGGATTGATCTCCTCAATTATTTTATTTTTTTCATCCTCAGTAATGTGGGACTTGCATTTTGTAACAATGATTATATCTGCCCTTTTATAGCTGGCTTTTATATCTCTCAAATTGCCTGCAGGCAAAATAAAATCCCTGGTAAAAAGGTCTTTATATTCTGAAAGCAAAATGTTCAGCCCGGCTCTAACCTGCCTGTGCTGAAAAGCATCATCCAGAATTATAACCTGTGTTCCAGGTTTATCATGCAGCAATTGCGGGATTGACACCAGCCTTTCCTCTGCAACAGATACTGTTATATCCGGGAATTTTTTATAGAACTGCATCGGCTCATCACCAATATCTAATGCAGTTGTGCTTTCATTGGCGATAGCAAAACCTTTTGTTTTTCTTTTATATCCCCTGCTCATAGTTGCCACCTTATAATCATCTTTTAAAAGCCGCACCAGGTATTCAACCATTGGCGTTTTGCCGGTACCTCCTATCGCAAGGTTTCCAACACAAACGATCGGGAAATTAAATGACTCTGACGATAAAATATTTTTATCGTAAAGCTTATTACGCAGCCAGATAATAAACCCGTATAAAATTGACAGTGGAAATAAAACAAATCTGAAGCTCTTAAGCATTAGTTATCTTTTTCAGCATTATATACATCTGCAAATTCCACACTTCTATCAAGCACAACTTTTGCAAAAGAGCATATTGGTTTAATCATTAAAGAATTCTTTCTGGCATAAGTAGCAGCCTCCAAAACTAATAGCTTGCCAACGCCCTGGCCCTCAACATCCTTGCTTACCTCTGTATGCATGATCTGCAATATATTTCTGCCGGGCAATTGATAATCCAATTGAGCCAAGTTAATGCTCTCTTCTTCAATATAAAAGCGTCCTGCATTCTCAATTGTTTCGTGTTTTATTTCCATATTTTTTCTATTAAAATGTATGTACTAATTGCGGAGTGATACAGTAATGCAATGGCATATCAAATGGGTTGATATCATCGATCCTTTCTTCAGCTTCAAAAAAACTAAGCCCCACACGGATCACATTTTTATTACACTGCGGAAAAAATTTATCGTAAAATCCCTTCCCATATCCTACCCTATTGCCGCATTTATCAAATGCAAGCAGCGGAGTTAAAACAAGATCAATTTCATCAGCCATAATATTTTTTCCCATAACAGGCTCCACTATTCCGAATGAATTGACAGCCATTTCTACATCATCATTAAAAATATAATGTTTCATCTCCCCTGCGCTTAAATTTATTTTAGGCACCACTACTATTAGCCCTGGATTCTTAAAATTAAGATAACGGATTATATTCTCTGTATCAACTTCATTTTGATTTTCTATTGGCAAATAAGTATGAACACACTTAATAAAAGGTAAATCAAGCTTTTGAAAATTAATAAGTATCAGGTCAGTCCAACGCTCATTATCCTTAATTGAAATACCATTTCGTTTTTCTTTATAAATTTTTCTAAGTGCTTCCTTCGTCACAAAAAGTCATTTAATTATTGATAAAGATAGAAAAAACAGTAGTGCCATAATTTCGTTGTGTTTTAAAGTTCGGAAAAGTTTTGTAATTGTTTGCAGGTGTATGCTCCAGGATAAACCAACCATTTTTATTCAAGAGATTTTTTTCAAAGATAATTTTTGGAAGATTATCAATTGTTGCAAGTGCATACGGAGGACCCGCAAAAATTAGATCATAGGCATCAGGACACTGTTGCAAAAACTTAAACACATCAAGCTTAATCACTTTAAAATTTTCCATATTTAATCCTTCAGCAGTCCTTTTTATAAATTGATACATTATCGGATCTTTTTCAACGATTGTTAACCTTTCAGCGCCCCTGGATGCTAATTCATAACTAATACTGCCGGTGCCCCCAAATATATCAAGCGTTATTAACGAAGAAATATCCAGGTTATTTTCAATAATATTAAAAAGGCCTTCTTTTGCTATGTCCGTAGTTGGACGGGTGTAGGGCATTTTCGCCGGAGGTGATATCTTTCTTCCTCCATGTATACCGCTGATTATACGCATAATGCAAGTGCATACAAGTGGCTAAAATAATGAGGCGGAAAATCCTTCAATCCTTTTGCAAGATCGCATCCTGAAGGTAATTCTTCAAAAATTATACTTTCAAAATAATGTTTGATCTCCTTATGAAGGTCAGAATCAATTTCTATCATCCCTCCTATTTGCAAAGGCACGTCGTTAAGTTTAAATTGATCGCAAATATTCAACAGGTGATAAATTACATCTGTACCTGATTGGTAGTTGTAGGTATTAATTAACTGCAATTCACCTGCCTTTACAACTTCTGCCACAAATGTATCGCTGTAAAAAATCACTTTAAGCATATCTCCCGAGGGAAACCCTTGCTTGATGAGTAAAGAATAATGATGGACAAAAACAGTTAAAGGAAATTGATTAATTATTGCCTCATGAATGGCCACAGGTATTTTATACACATTGTATATTTTTTCATCAGCCACAAGATCGGTAGCAATTGCGCCTTCATGCAGGTCTCCAGAAAGTGTGTTCAACAATAAAGCATTGTCTTTTGGTTTGTATAATTCCCGTGGCAGCAAAGCATTTTCAGTACATGAGTAAGAAACAAAAGTTTTTTTATACTTTTTCTTTAGCAAGGGTTGCTCACCAAAGATTTTTTTTAATTGCACTGGAATATCAACATCTTTCGTAAAATGAAACACTGATAACCCATTGATTTTTTTTTCAATGTCATTTTGAAATATATAAGAAAACCCATCGGGGCTTATTTCACAGATAAGATTCGTGACCTGAAAAAAAATGGCTTCAGGAATTATTTCAAAAACAGGGCTCAAATGAAGATGATTTAAGTGAGGCAATTTACAACATTAGGTTTATCCCTTTTAAAGTTTATTCGTTTAAACATGTTACCACTTTGCAAATAACAATTAAACAGATTAACCAATTAACGGATAACATATTATGTTTGCACACTTTTTATGAGTATCGCAATTGATAAAAGTTTACAGGTAAAGATCACTAATAGGCAAATATTAAAAATAGCATTGCCTATTTCTATTGCAATGATAATTCCTAATATCAATTTTATTACCAATAATATTTTTTTAGGAGGGTTGGGTGAAAGGGAACTTGGGAATGCCGGTACTACAGGAGTATTTTATTTAATACTCATGGTAAGTGGTAACGGCCTTAGCAATGCTTTGCAGGTTTTGATATCACGGCATGGCGGCGAAGGAAATACCGGCGCAATAAATAAAGTGTTTGCACAGGGAATACGTATTGCTTTGCAATTTGCCTTAGCAGGCATGCTTCTTACATGGTTCGTGGCGCCGCTTTGCTTAAAGCCTTTTATCAAGCCGGAGAATTTCGAGATGGAAATGGAGTTTTTAAAAATCCGGGTATGGGGACTCCCCTTCTTATACTTATTTCAATGTGGAAATGCATTTTTAATATCTACCCTTAACAGCAAATACATGATGATAGGGATGATAGCTGAAGCATTGATAAATATATTTTTTGATTTTGTTTTGATCTATGGTGCCCTTTCATTTCCTCAATTAGGATTTAATGGAGCCGCTGCTGCTTCTGTAATTGCAGAAATTTCAGGAATGTCAATTGTCTATCTGGTAATTCTTAAACATGGGTTAAAAAATAAATTTAATTTATTTTCTGATTTTTCATATCATAAACCAACGAGCAGGTCTATTTTAAAAATTGCAGCGCCCTTGGTGGGGCAATTTGCTATAAGCTTAATTACTTGGCTTGTGTTTTTTATTTTATTAGAAAATTATGGAGAAAGAGCAAAAGCAATATCAAATGTGATGCGTAATGTATTTGGCTTTGTCGGGATTTTTATCTGGGCTTTCGCTAGCACAACCAATATGATGGTGAGCAACCTTATTGGCCAGGGATTGCAAAACAAAGTTATAAACGCAATAAACAGGATCATGTTGCTAAGTGTATCTGCCACATTCATTATGGTCGGTTTATTAAACGTATTCCCCGTACATTTTCTCAAACTGTTTGGGCAATCTGATGCGTTTATACAGGAAGCTATCCCCGTTGTAAGAATTATTTCAATTGCAATGTTGGGTATGAGTGTTTCAACTGTATGGCTAAATGCTGTAACGGGAACAGGAAAAACAAAAATGAATTTACTGATTGAATTAATCGCAATAATTTTTTACCTCATATACATTTACCTGGTTATGGTGAAATTTAAACTATCTCTTACAATAGCATGGACAAATGAATTTGTTTATTGGATAGTAATATTTGCAATTGCCTTTTGGTATATTAAAAGTGGCAGATGGAAGACATCTGAAAAATTATTGTCAAAAGAATGATTTGCCTACGGGATAATTTAAAACTCTTTGAGCCAACTTACGCCTACAGAACCTATAATTGCTTCAATTGGTGGATGGATTTTTTTGAGTGAGATATTAATTCGCTTGACGTAATTATATTTTTCATGAATTGTATTACCAATATCCATTACAATAGTTTCTAAAAGAGAGGTAGGAGTTTGCATTCTTTTTTTTATTATTTCATAAACCTCAACATAATTTATTGTTTGAGATAGCGAATGAATTTCTGCCTCTTCTTCATGAAACTGAACATCAGCATTTACCTCATATTCATTACCCAATAATTTTTCTTCTTCATGCACACCATGAAAAGAATGAAACTTAAGATTGTATAAATTGATAGTTATCATTAAAGGCCTTTTGAACTTAAATATCTTTCAGCATCTAATGCTGCCATACAGCCCGAACCGGCGGCAGTTACGGCTTGTCTATAAATTTTATCCTGCAGGTCACCAGCGGCAAAAACGCCTTCAATATTTGTTCTTGATGTTCCGGGAATAGTTTTTATATAACCACTTTCATCCATATCAAACCATCCCTTAAAAATTTGAGAATTCGGTGTATGCCCAATAGCCATAAAGATTGCGCTTACAGAAATGACAGTTGTTTCTCCTGATTGATTATTTTTTACTCTTACTGAATCTACTTTTACATCCCCCAAAATTTCATCAACTTCTGTATCCCAGTAAATTTTTATATTAGAAGTTTTTAATACCCTTTCCTGCATCACCTTACTTGCTCTCATCTCCGGCTTTCTTACCAGCATGTGTACCACACTGCAAATTTTGCTGAGATATAAAGCCTCTTCAGCAGCCGTATCACCGGCACCAACAATAGCAACTTCTTTTTCTTTAAAAAAGAAACCATCGCAAACTGCACATGCACTAACCCCATAACCATTTAATCTTTGCTCACTTTCTAAGCCCAGCCATTTTGCACTTGCGCCGGTACTTAGAATAACTGTATCTGCCGTTATCCATTTTTCTTCATCAATCTGCACTTTAAATTGCGGGGAGGTAAAATCCACATCCGTTGCCAGGCCATAGCGAATATCTGTGCCCATCCTTGCAGCCTGCTTTTCAAAATTTACCATCATATCCGGCCCCTGTATCCCATCAGGGTAACCGGGATAATTTTCAACATCAGTGGTAATTGTAAGTTGACCTCCGGGTTGTATGCCTTGATATAACACAGGTTTTAAATTAGCTCTTGCTGCATAAATTGCAGCAGTATAACCAGCAGGGCCAGAACCAATAATTAAACAATGAACGTGTTCTATTTCGCTATTATCCATAAAATTTAAAAATAATTTTCAAAAGTAAACCTTAAAAAGAAACTTATAAAATTGATAAAAAACATCATAACAAAAAAGCCGCTCCATAATAGAAGCGGCTGCAAAAATTTAAAATACTGTTATCCCAAATATGCTTTTAAAGCGCTGCTGTACCTTGCCTTTTGTAAACGCTTTATTGCTCTTTCTTTTATCTGGCGAATTCGCTCTTTGGTAAGATCATACTTCTGACCAATTTGCTCAATAGTAGTACCATTTTCTCCATCTAAACCAAAATATGCATTTACAATTTCAGCCTCACGGGGGCTAAGCGATTTTAATACCCGGCGAATTTCATTTTTTAAAGAATCATGCATTACATCTTCATCCGTCTCCCCTGCTCCTTTTAATAGATCTCCCATAGCAACATCTTCTGCTTCATGCACTGGGGCATCAAGAGATGTGTGACGTGTGTTACTTTGGAAAATGTTATTAATTTCTGTCTCACTCATTTCAAGAATTTCAGAAAGTTCTTCAGTTGAAGGCTCTCTTTCATGTTCCTGCTCAAAAGCCATATAGGCTTTGTTTGCTTTGTTGTACGTGCCAATTTTGTTTTGTGGCAAGCGGACTAATCTGCCCTGCTCTGCCAACGCCTGTAGTATAGATTGGCGAATCCACCACACAGCGTATGAAATAAATTTGAAACCTTTTGTTTCATCAAAGCGTTGTGCCGCTTTAATTAAGCCGAGGTTGCCCTCGTTGATTAAATCACTTAATGATAAACCCTGGTGTTGATACTGTTTTGCAACTGAAACTACGAAACGTAGGTTGGCTGTTGTGAGGCGCTCTAAAGCCCTCTGGTCGCCCATTTTAATTTTCTGTGCTAAAATAGTTTCCTCTTCCGGAGTTATCATTCCAATCTTAGAAATCTCCTGCAGATACTTTTCTACCGCTTGTGAATCCCGGTTAGTAATCTGCGTAGCAATTTTAAGTTGCCTCATTTGTATATTTATTAATTATTAACGACGCTTATAAGACAGAATAATTGGAGAAAATGTTGCAAAGATAAGTTAATGAAGCACAAATCTTTAGAAGCATTATGCAAATTTACTACGCAAAATCCGCATTTCATAGCTTTTTACCGAATAAAGTACAAGGATCGAAATATATAGGATGAATGGGATTAGGATTCTATATGGTTCGTTATATTTGAAGTATTTATTTGTTACAGAGCTTATTAAAGTTATGATAGATTACAGATCAGATACGTTTACAAAGCCATCACCCCAAATGCTTCAGGCAATGTTTACCGCAGAGGTTGGTGATGATGTATTTGGAGAAGACCCAAGTGTAAATAGATTAGAGAGATTGGCAGCTGAAATGTTTGGTATGGAAGCAGGGCTTTTTTGTCCCAGCGGAACCATGACCAATCAAATTGCTATAAAATGCCATACCCAACCAGGGGATGAAGTTATTTGCGATAAACTAAGCCATGTTTATATTTATGAAGGAGGTGGTATAGCTTTTAACTCAGGGGCACAGGTGAAAGCAATAGATGGGGACAGGGGAAAAATAACTGCCAAACAAGTTTTAAATGCAATTAACTCAGAAGATGTACACAAGGCAAGAACCAGCCTCGTAAGTATAGAAAACACTTGTAATCGCGGTGGGGGAAGCTGCTATTATTTTACTGATATTCAAGAAATTAAACAGGTTTGTATCCAAAACAACTTAAAGCTTCATTTAGATGGCGCCAGATTATTTAATGCGTTGGTTGCAAGGAAAGAAAAATCAATACAATATGGGAAAGTTTTTGACAGCATTTCAATTTGCTTAAGTAAGGGCTTAGGCACTCCTGTTGGCAGTGTATTGCTTGGCAAGAATGATTTTATAAAACAGGCCAGAAGAATAAGAAAAGTTTTTGGAGGAGGAATGCGGCAGGCAGGATTTATGGCAGCAGCCGGTATTTATGCTCTTGAAAATAATATTGAAAGGTTGGGAAAGGATCATTTACATGCTAAGCAAGTTGCTGAAGCACTATTAAAAAAAGAATTTATAGGGAATACGCTTCCTGTAGAAACCAATATTATCATATTTGAAATAACGGGATATAAGTATACTGCAAAATCTTTGGCTGAAGCTTTTAAAAGATATGATATATTGGTAATGCCTATTTCATCTACACAGATAAGAATGGTTTTCCATTTAGACATTACAGAACAAATGGTAAAACAAACGATTGACGCAATAACTGATCTCTGATTTAAAAAATATTATTTTGTATATATGTTTCCAAAAATAAATCCTACCACTACCCCAGCCTGGAAGTTATTAGAAGAGCATTATCAGGAGATAAAATCTATTCATCTTAAGGAATTATTTAAAGAAGATTGTGATAGGTTTAAAAACTATTCTTTAGCAGCAACGGATATAATCTGGGATTACTCAAAAAATATAATAACGGATAAAACATTACAGCTTTTATTACAACTGGCAAATGAATGCAACCTTCAGGATGCGATTCAAGCAATGTTTAATGGAGAAAAAATTAATGAAACGGAAGACAGGGCTGTATTACATACTGCGTTAAGAAATTTTTCAGGTAAACCTGTTATGTTTGAGGGAAAGGATGTAATGCCCGATGTGCAAAAAGTTCTTGACCAAATGAAAAGTTTTTCCAAGAAAGTACACGATGGAGATTGGAAAGGTTATTCAGGCAAAAAAATAAAATACATTGTAAATATTGGTATCGGCGGCAGCGACCTTGGCCCTGTGATGGTAACTGAAGCATTAAAACCGTATTGGATAGAAGGTATACAAACATATTTTGTAAGCAATATTGATGGCAGTCATATTGCAGAAGTGTTAAAGACAATAACTCCGGAAGAAACATTGTTCCTGATCGCTTCCAAAACATTTACTACGCAGGAAACAATGACCAATGCCTTTACTGCAAGGGAATGGTTTTTAAAGGAAGCTTTGGATGAAAAATATGTTTCGTTACATTTTGTTGCCTTAAGCACAAATACAGAGGAAGTAAAAAAATTTGGAATTGCTGAAGAAAACATGTTTGTGTTTTGGGATTGGGTTGGCGGCAGGTATAGTTTATGGAGTTCTATTGGCTTATCTATTTCATTAACAATTGGGTACAATAATTTTGAAAATTTATTAAAAGGGTGCCATGAAATTGATAAGCACTTTAAGGAAAGTGCATTGAACAAAAACATTCCTGTATTAATGGGGTTAATAAGTATCTGGTACGTAAATTTTTTTGGAGCTAAAACAGAAGCTATTCTCCCCTACGATCAATACATGCACCGCTTTGCTGCGTATTTTCAGCAGGGAAACATGGAAAGCAATGGCAAATATGTTGACCGAAATGGAGAGAAAGTGAATTACTCAACCGGACCTGTAATTTGGGGTGAGCCAGGCACTAACGGTCAGCATGCCTTTTACCAATTGATTCATCAGGGCACACAATTAATTCCCTGTGATTTTATTGCACCTGTTATGACGCATAACCCTCTGGGTATTCATCATAAAATATTATTATCCAACTTTTTGGCACAAACAGAAGCTTTGATGAATGGAAAAACAAAAGAAGAATTACAAGCAGAGAAGGTTCCTGAAGAGTTGATACCGTATAAAATTTTTGAAGGGAACCGACCCACCAATTCCTTTCTTGTAAAACAAATAACACCTTTTACTTTAGGGGAGTTAATTGCCATGTATGAGCATAAGATATTTGTGCAGGGAGTTATCTGGAATATTTATAGCTTTGACCAATGGGGAGTTGAGCTTGGTAAACAATTGGCAAAAAAGATATTGCCTGAACTTGAAAATGATGCAGAAATCTCTTCTCATGATTCCTCTACCAATGGTTTGATTAATGCTTTTAAAAAACTAAGGCAGTAATGCAAAAAAAATATAAAGTAACTTGTAAATAAAAATTATGAAATAGATTATAGTTTTTATCTATCCCTTTCTGTAAAAACAGCTCATGCACAAAATACAGAGACCCCAAAAAGTGGTGGCATGATTGATTAATATTAAAACTGTTACGCCGAAGCCATTAAAAGGAAGCCTGTTGCAATCAAATATTTTTTTAAACTTCGAGAAAAGTAAAGCATCACCCGTAGATGAATTACCATCTCGAATTAAAAAGAATTCTATTAAAAACGGATTGATAAATATGTCTGATACATTTCCGAAAGCTCGATTATTATATAATACTGATAGAGGAAAGATTTATTCTTTGCCATTAGATAATATGCGTTGTTTAGTGCCTGATGAAATGTATACAATCAATGAGAATAAGCACTACAGGCAATACTATCCGCCAAGTTCAATTCCGAATCCTTTTCGCAAATATGATATTGTTTCGGGCGAGCAACATGGTAAAATATCCGGAATACATATAATTCCAAGTCCTAACAAATAAAAAATCCTCTAAATTTCTTTAGAGGATTAAGCAATTAGTTCCGTTTTCAAATTACCACTTATCTACTTCTTCATCATTCGGCTTTACATCAATCTCCGGTATGGCTGCAGATGCAATACCGGTAGCCGAAGTATCAGGTTCTTTTTCATCAGTGTCTTCAGATGAATTATTATTGTTGGAATCATTGCTTTCTGAAGGGATGTTATTTTCTGAACTGGCATTATTTTCTGCGCCTTCATAGGGAGTATCATGATTAAATGCATCGAAATCAAAATCGGGCATCAAATCAGTTTTTACATACTCAATTGTTTCAGATAATCCTTTAAGAAATTTATTAAAATCTTCTTTGTACAGAAAAATTTTATGCCTGTCGTATCCATCTTCATTAAATCTTTTACGGCTTTCTGTGATGGTTAAATAGTAATCGTTACCACGGGTAGCCCTTACATCAAAGAAATAAGTTCTGCGTTTACCTGCTCTTATTCTTGCACTATAAACACTTTCCAGTTTTTTGTCATTATTCTCGTACTCCACTATATATATTTTAAGGTTAAATTATTTGCAACAAAGATAAATTTGTTTT
>DASYOS010000077.1:0-2672 GCA_036007525.1 Chitinophagaceae bacterium
ATCATCCTTGCCACTTCCATATAATACAGGGATGGTAAGCACAAAGATAGATCCTGTTGCTTTTTACCATCTTAATAAATTAAAAGATGTTCAATTTTTTCATGAACAAAAGATTGGTAAATTAAAATATATCAGTAATTACGTTCCTGTAAGAGATGAATCGGGGAAAGAATATGCTTATCTGAACATTCCATATTTTGAATCCGAAAGCAAGTTGAAGGATGAGATATCCAATTTTCTGGTTACCATTATTAACCTTAATGCTTTTATCTTTTTAATGGCGGGTATTATTGCTTTATTTATTACAAACCGCATAACAAGGTCATTTTATATTATCACAAATAAAATGAAAGAGATAAATATTGGTAAAGTAAATGAAGAAATAATTTGGAAGCGTAAAGATGAAATAGGTGAACTTGTGAATGAGTATAATAAGATGGTTAAAAAATTAGATGTAAGTGCTGTCCTTCTTGCCAGAAGCGAAAGAGAAGGAGCCTGGAGAGAGATGGCCAGGCAGGTGGCCCATGAAATTAAAAACCCCTTAACTCCAATGAAACTTAATTTGCAATACCTGCAAATGGCTATCGATACAAATTCACCAAACGTAAAAGATATTTCATTGTATGTTGCTAAAATTTTGGTAGAACAAATAGATCATCTTTCGCAAATAGCCACAGACTTTTCGCAATTTGCCGATTTAGAGAGAACAAAATACCAGGTTTTTGATTTGAATGAATCCATAAAGCAAGTATCTTCTTTATACTCTATTAATGCTAAACTAGCTATAGCCCTTTCTCTTTATGAAGAAAAAATTATGATACGGGCAGATAGAACACAGATCAATAGACTATTAACTAATCTTATACAAAATGCAATACAATCTGTTCCGGAAAGCAGGAGCGCAGAAATCGAAATAGAAACCAAATATTTAAATAGTAAAGTAATATTATCGGTTAAGGATAATGGTACAGGTATTCCCGAAAATATGACAAGCAAAATTTTCACTCCTAATTTTACCACCAAAACTTCCGGCACAGGGCTAGGCTTAGCGATGTGTAAAGGAATTGTAGAAAAATTAGAAGGCAAAATTTGGTTTGAAACAAAAGAAAATGAGTACACTATTTTCTTTGTGGAATTGCCTGTTATTGAAAATTAAAAGCTGGCACATAAATTATGTATCGTTTATAAATAATTAATATTTTGAACTCTATTAAATCCATATTTCTATCAATAGCATTTTTATTGCTTGCCGTTGGATTCTTCGTAATGATAAATTTTGAAATTAATTATGGTTTAGCAGGTGGCAAATTTGGCGGTGTTGAATTGATCAATATGCCGGGTACCTTTTGGTTCTTTATTTTATTACAGACAGGATGGGGAGTATCTTTTATAATAAAGGCAATTAAAATATTATCGAATAACCGGAGCAAATCTGTAGTAAATCACCAGGAAAACATCACCAGCACCTCATACTTAATAGCAATTTACCGGCTTTTGCAAGTTGTCTTTCTTACAGTATTAATTCTTATGGGTCTGTGGGCAGTTTTTGAAATCACTTCCAATTTTTACAAAATGATTATTGGCCTAAAGATGCCTGACCAAGCCATTATTAGTGTACTTGCGTTCTTTGCCGTGATGGTATTTTGCTTTGTTATTTATTATTTTGGGCTATTGACCTTAATAGAAAATATTTATCCGAAGGCTCGTGATTCTTTTCGGCTATTGCAAAAAAAAGTATACTATAAAAATAATAAATAAACTCAACAATATTTATTTCTTAGCAACGTCTCCGGCACGGGACGTTGCGTCATCTAATTTGCCTTATTCTCAAACTCAACATCCTGCATTTCCGAAACATTAGTAACCTCATACTTGCCCTGTTCCCCTGCTAAATAAAATTTTGCTGATTTGTTTCACTGAATTTTATCTTTTGTTATAACCCTTATGTTTAGCTATTTCTTCTTTACTCAGCCCCAAAAATTTTGCAGCATTGTTATAGAAAATATCTTCTTTTTGTTTAAGTGTTAAAAAATTTGCTGAATTAATAGTTTCTATCGCTACATCTATTACCTGAGGCCATACCATTTGATCACTTCCATACATGATGCGATTACCAAATCCGGCATCAATAAGTGATGTGAGGTAATTATAAAGCTCTTTTTTCGGTAAAATCCAGTTAATAACAGCAATATCTACGTACACATTGGGGTGTGCATACATTAATGCTTTTACATCTTCAACATATGGCCACCCGCCATGCATGATGTATATTTTTAAATTTGGAAATTTCACTATTACATCTTCCAGTTGCAATGGGTTAGCATTGTAAGTACGCATGCCACCAAGCATTTCAGGCAGTAGATGGAAACCATAGTTCGGTCCACCTGGAAAAATATGAAACCCTACCGGAATTGCTAACTCTTCAGCTAGTTTGAAATAAGGAAGTTGCGATGGATCATCGGCTTTAATTCCAGCATAAAAGGGACCCATTTCACCGATAACCTGCAATTGACCTCTTTTATGCTGTTTTCGTAATGAATCAATAGGTTTTTCTGCACCTGCAATCAAAATACGATCCGGAGCATCACTAATCCACAGTTCACCACCGGTTACCACAGCTTTTACAATATTGTATTTTTTGAACTTTTGTAATACTTGTTGTTTCTGCTCTT
>DASYOS010000078.1:0-13555 GCA_036007525.1 Chitinophagaceae bacterium
AAATGGTAGATGTTATTCTAGGCTTACAATTTGGTGATGAAGGCAAAGGTAAAATTGTAGATTATTTTGCGAAAGAATATGATATAGTAGCCCGTTTTCAGGGAGGCCCAAATGCCGGTCACACATTATACATTGATGGAAAAAAAATTGTTCTGCATCAAATCCCTTCCGGAATTTTTCATGAAGATAAAATCAACCTGATTGGTAACGGAGTTGTACTTGACCCGGCAACATTAAAAAAGGAATGTGATTCAATAACAGAAATGGGGGTGGATTTTAGAAAAACCCTATTTCTTAGCCAACGTACTCATATTATTTTACCAACACACAGGGCAATTGATAAAGCAAGTGAAGCATCGAAAGGAAAAGAAAAAATAGGATCTACTTTAAAAGGTATAAGCCCTGCCTATATGGATAAGACCGGCAGAAATGGGTTACGAATAGGAGATGTATCAGCACATAATTTTAAAGACCAATACAATAAACTAAAAAGCAAACATCAAAAATTACTAGAGAATTTTTCATTCGATGAAGATATATCGGCATGGGAAAAAGATTTTTTTGAGGGAATAGAATTTTTAAAAAGCCTGCAAATAGTAAATGGTGAATATTTTATAAATGAAAAGATCCGTCAGGGAAAAAAAGTATTGGCCGAAGGAGCCCAGGGAAGTATGCTGGATGTGGATTTTGGCACCTTCCCATATGTCACTTCATCCAATACAATTTCAGCAGGTGTTTGCTCAGGTTTGGGTGTTGCCCCACAAAAAATTAAAGAAATATTCGGAATTACTAAAGCATATTGTACCCGTGTTGGTAGCGGCCCTTTTCCTACCGAACTGAATGATGATACGGGAGAATTGATAAGAAAAACAGGTAATGAATTTGGGAGCACAACAGGCCGGCCACGAAGATGCGGATGGATTGACCTTGTGGCATTGAAATTTGCATGTATGATAAATGGAGTAACGCAGCTAATAATGACAAAAGCAGATGTAATGGATGCATTGGATACATTGCAGGTATGTATAAAATATATGGTGGATAATAAAGAAACAGAAGAAATACCATTTCAAATGTCTTCGGTTAATATTGAACCTATATATAAAACTTTTGAGGGATGGCAAACTGATATAACTTCAATAAATAATTTTAATGATCTGCCTCATAAGATGAAAGTATACATAAGTTACCTTAATGAAAGTTTAAAAATTCCGGTTAAATATATATCCAATGGACCCGGAAGCGATCAGTTGATTGTGGCATTATGATTGCGGTCATGCAACTGTAGTTAAATAAATTCTCTAAAATATATTTCAATATTTTTGGTTAAGTGAAAAACTCGTCGAATTTTTACAGTATCAATCTCATAGCATATGAAATCCAAATTTGATAAGGACAAAATCATCTCAACAAAAAAATCTGTTTCAGGAGATGAAGATGTTACTTCTAAAAAGTCAACTTCAAACGATGAAATAGAAGATGATGATCTGGATATGGTAGAAAAACCTTTAAAGAAAGGAGTATCAAAAAAAAGTAAAGGAGATGATGACGACGATGTGGATGATGTTGAAGATGATTGGGAAAAAACTGATGACGATGATTTTGATCCTGACTTTGAGGAGTTTGATATTCCAAAATCAAAAGTAAAAGCAGGCTCTTCAAAGGGGAAAGGAGATGATGATGATCTGGGCCTTGATGATGACTATAAAACGCTTGACCTTTTTAATGAAGGTACAGGAGATGATGATGAGGAAGAAGATTTTTAAAGTATTCCCGGTTCATTACTTGCGATAAAAAATAGTGAATAGAAAGTTTACATCTTACCCCGTAGATAATTTTATTGAGATTAAAACTAAAATGTTGAATTGGACAAAACAATTCAACATTTTTTGTTTACTTGATAATCATGAATATAATCCAGATCCCCGGCGGGATACGTCAGGTTTTGAGTGCTTATTGGCAGCGGGATCAGTTAAAACGATTTCGGCAAAAGCTGGTAATGCTTTTGACAGTTTACAACATTTTGTTTCCGAAGAAAAAGATTGGTTATTTGGCCACCTTGCTTATGATCTTAAAAATGAAGTAGAAAATATAACTTCCCAAAATTTTGATGGTATCCAATACCCGGATCTTTCCTTCTTTATCCCGGAAGTTGTTGTGATCTTAAAAAAAAGTTGTTTAGAAATAGGTGCAATAAAATTAAATGCGAATAATATTTATCAAAAAATTATTTCTGCTACAGGCGGACATCCGAAAATCAATAAGTCTAGTCCGCAATTTAAAGGGAGGTTTTCAAAAGCAGAATACCTTAAAACAGTTGCCAGCCTTCAACAACATATTCTTCGGGGAGATTGTTATGAAGTAAATTTTTGTCAGGAGTTTTACTTAGAGAATTATGAAATAGATCCGCTGGATATTTATTTAAGACTTAGCAACCTTTCTCCAAACCCCTTTGCTGCGTTTTATAAACTGAAGGACAAATATTTACTTTGTTCAAGCCCCGAAAGATATTTGAAAAAAATTAGTGATAAAATATATTCTCAGCCAATAAAGGGCACAGCTAAAAGAAATTTAAACAATATAGCAGAAGATGAAAGAAATAAGAAAGAATTATCATTAAGCAAAAAGGAAACTTCAGAAAATGTAATGGTGGTTGATTTGGTCCGAAATGATCTTAGTAAAATATGTTTAGAAGGGTCAGTTAAAGTTGAAGAACTTTTTGGTTTATATACATTTCCCCAGGTGCATCAAATGATCTCAACGGTGAGCGGAACACTTAGTGATCATGCAAGCCTTTCCGATATACTTAAAGCCACTTTTCCTATGGGTTCTATGACCGGTGTTCCTAAAAAAAATGTTATGGAGTTGATAGAGAAGTATGAAAAAACAAAACGTGGTTTATTTTCGGGTGCAATTGGTTATATAACACCTGATGGAGATTTCGATTTTAATGTAGTAATTAGGAGTATACTTTATAATTCAACAAATAAATATGTAAGTATTCAGGCAGGCTCTGCAATAACATTTTATAGCCATGCAGAAAAAGAATTTGAGGAATGCCTGGTAAAAATAGAAGCAATGAAAAAAGTAATGGAGTATTAGTTTTTCTTTTTACCTATTTTCTTATCAGCGAAAACGGTTTTTATTTCTGCATTAACTGAAGTTAATAGAACGTGTACGCATTCATTGAGGATAAGATATTTATTCGCTAAAAAAAAATCCATTTTATCAGATGGTAATCTAAGATCGAATTTTTCTCCTGCAGACATTGCATTGTCAAAGTTTGGATTTAACCGATTAAACTCGGTAATTGCCATGGAAAGATTCTTTGCAATAATTATTGAATTGTATCTTCCTGAAATACTAAGAACCTTATTATTCTCCGCTTCACCCTGGGAAATATTAGATTTAATATTATTGCCGGCTTTTAATGTTGTATAATCCATATTACCGGATGAATTATCGTTGGCTTCCATTATAAAATGAGTGGCTATGAATTTTTTTACATGATTCCTGGATTCGGTTGGCAAATAGTACTGTAAAGCCCAAAAATTTCTTGATCCGCTTTGTCTTATGGCGCTATATACTCTTCCGGGGCCACCATTATATGCGGCAATTACAAGCAGCCAATCTTTAAGATCTTTGTATAAAGTGAGCAGATATCTGGCAGCAGCATTCGTACTTTTAGTATAATCAGTTCTTTCATCCATAAAGTTATTTACCCTTAAACCATATTCTTTTGCGGTGTAGCTCATAAACTGCCATGGTCCCCGGGCGCCTACCCATGATGTAGCATTTGAATTAAGATTGCTTTCAATAACAGCCAGGTATTTTAATTCTTTGGGAATGCCATATTGAGCAAGAATGTTATCAATAAAATTAAATTTCAAGATGGCTGTGTTCTTCATTTTTTGAAGAAAGCTTCCGTGTGCCTGCAAATAATCCTGCATGTATGTTTCAGCATAGGGATTGACCTGCGATGAATAAGGCATAGTAGAATTGTAAGAATAATTTTTAAAAAGATTTTTAAAGCCAAACTTTGTTTCCTGGCTTAGGTATTCTATCGTTTCTTTTTTGGGTAGATCTCTGGATTTTAATATTTCTTCTATAGTTTTATCTTCAGCCTCAGAAGATTTTAAAGTTGTATCTGAGATTATCTGTTGCAATAATCTTTTATCCCCAAAATTTTTTGCAGAAGAACTGTAGTGTAATCCAGTTAAAAATATAAATATGGAGAAAAGACTTTTCATACTGGTTATAATATTTTACAAACCTTTCAACAAAGGTACTTCATTGTTATATTTGCACATAATCGTAGCACCAAAATGCTGTTAAAAATAAAATCGGCTAAGACGTAGGAAATCCATAAGGATATCATGCGCCTTAGCCGACCGAATAGAAAGCATTAATTATTTAGGAAGTTCGGTCTGCATCTGTGTAGGCTGAGCCTGCATTGGAGTAACCTGAGCTTGCTGAATTTTAGCTTCCTGCTCTTTTTTATCCTTGTCGCTCATACCTGCCTCAATCTCATTTTTTACATTTGTTTTAGCATCGTTAAATTCACGTACACCGCGGCCAATTCCTCTCATAAGATCAGGAATTTTTCTACCTCCAAAAAATAGTAAAACAACTAAAAGGATTAATATCCATTCAGATCCTCCGGGCATGGAAAGAAGGAAATAAGTATTTAAAAATGTAAGTATCATAATATTTAAAATTAGAAGTTCAAAGATAGGTTATAAATTTTCTTATGCTTATGATTAATCTGCAAAGTCTACACCAATTTACGAAAAAATATAAAAAGAGGTTCTAAATATTATTTAACGTACGCCCCTCTGCATTTCTGCTTACCGCTAGCAGCTTCAGCCGGGGTAAGCCCTCGTGAACAACTGGCTAGTATAAGAGCTGCACATATGGATATCACCACCGCTTTTTTCATTATTCAATATTAAATAAAAAACCGAAAGCTGTGAAGCTTCCGGTTAAACATTACAATTCTATTAAGATTTCAACCCTGATGATGGGCGAAATGAAATTTATTTCATTCTTTTTTCTTTAATACGGGCGCTTTTACCACTCCTTTCGCGAAGGAAATATAATTTAGCACGGCGTACTTTACCAACTTTATGTAACTGTATGCTATCTATATTAGGGGAAAAAACCGGGAATAAACGTTCAACACCAATACCATCGCTGATTTTGCGGACAGTAAATGTTGCTGTACCTCCTTCACCCTGACGTTTTATAACATCTCCTTTAAAACTTTGGATACGCTCTTTAGTACCCTCCTGAATTTTGTAGTTAACCGTAATATTATCACCAGCCTTAAACTTAGGCATTTCCTTTTTAGTGGTAAGTTGTTCGTGAACAAAGGCTATAGCATCCATGACTTTATTTTTAAGGGGGCAAAGGTAAGGAATTTGATTAAAAGTTTATCAGTTAATTGGTTTTAATCGTATTAAACGCTGAATTGTTTTTAAAAGTCTTTTGCTTTTTAAGCTTCCCAACCTCTGAACTTTATAAACTGTTTAACCAATAAACGTTTAAACTATTAAACCATTTTTACCTCGCCATATTAACAGCTCTCTTTTCTCGTATTACAGTAACCTTTATCTGGCCGGGGTAAGTCATTTCAGTTTGTATCTTTTGCGCTATTTCAAAACTTAATTTATCACTGTCACCATCCGTAACTTTGTCGGCCTCCACGATTACCCTTAATTCCCGCCCTGCCTGTATAGCATATGCTTTTTCAACTCCGGGATAAGCTAGAGCCAGATTTTCCAGATCCTTTATCCGCTGAAGGTATTGTTGCATAATCTCACGACGGGCACCGGGTCTGGCTCCGCTCATTGAGTCACATGCCTGAATAATAGGGGAGATAACATACTGCATTTCTACTTCATCGTGGTGAGCGCCAATGGCATTACAAACCGCAGGATTTTCGCCATACTTTTCAGCCAGTTTCATACCCAGCAATGCGTGGCTTAATTCTGTTTCCTCATCGGGAACTTTGCCTATATCATGTAAAAGGCCGGCACGTTTAGCAAGTTTTGCATTCATTCCCAGTTCTGCAGCCATTATTCCGCATAAATTAGCTACTTCACGACTGTGCATTAATAAGTTTTGGCCATAAGATGACCGAAACCGCATTTTACCAACTATACGAACCAGTTCTTTATGTAAGCCATGAATTCCTAATTCAATTACAGTCCGTTCACCGATCTCCATAATTTGATCTTCCAATTGCTTGCGTGTTTTTTCAACAACTTCCTCAATTCGTGCAGGATGAATACGGCCATCAGTTACCAAACGTTGTAGAGAGAGCCTTGCAATCTCACGGCGTAAAGGGTCAAATGAAGAAAGTATAATTGCTTCGGGAGTGTCATCAACAATAAGATCAACGCCGGTAGCAGCTTCTATGGCCCGGATATTTCGCCCTTCTCTGCCTATGATAGATCCTTTAATCTCATCACTTTCAAGGTTAAAAACAGTTATTGCATTTTCAATTGCCTGCTCGGCTGCTGTACGCTGAATAGTTTGTATAATTAATTTTCTGGCTTCTTTATTTGCCCGAAGTTTTGCATCATCAATAATTTCCTGCTGAATACTTAATGCCTGCGAATGAGCTTCCTGTTTCAGGCTTTCTATTAATTGAGCTTTAGCTTCTTCAGCTGAAAGGCCTGCAACTTTCTCAAGTCGCCGAATGTTTTCTTCCTGATGTTTTTCAAGTTCTGTACGCTTAATATTAACCACCTCTGTTTGACGGGTAAGATTTTCTTTTATCGTCTCATTATCCTTAATGATTTTAGCAATGTTCTGCTCTTTTTGATTTACTGATTGCTCTTTTTGCTTAAGGCGATTCTCAGCATCACTTATTTTTTGATTGCGCTGAAATGTTTCTCTGTCATTATCAGCTTTTAACTGAACAAATTGTTCTTTTGCCTCAAGCAGTTTTTCCTTTTTTAAGGTTTCAGCTTGGGCTTTAGCGTCGGAAATAATTTTTAGTGACTGTTGTTCTGCTTCTATTACCAGTTTTTGTGTATTTCTCGCAAAGAGGAATTTACCCAGTAGAATACCTATTATTAATGCGGCAGTGCCAATTATTATTGGAAGTATTTGTGTCATTGATATTTAATGTTTTAAAACGGTTCATAATCATTTACTACTTAATTCATTTATACATGAATGATAATCGTGCTAAAACGAAGATAAATAAAAAAACTGTGGAATTTTATTGCCAACCTGGTTGTACGTTATAAGGCCTTATCAATCTGAAGTTCCATTTTTGATAAAACGTCAACAAATTCATTTTCTACTGGTTGGTTTTTTCCTGTGGAAGCCGCCTGAGTGGCATACCATATTAATACCATTGCAATATAATCCTGCATGTCTTTGCCGGCAAACTGGGTTTTAAATTCAGATATTTTATCGTTGATTATTTTTAAAGTTTTTCGAATTACTTCTTCGTCCTTCGCCAAACTTTTTATGCGATAGGTTCTATCGCCGATTAAAATATTTATTGGTATGAGTTCTTCTGCCATAATCAATCACTTAGCAATCCAATGCATTTATCAATCTCTTTTATATACCCGTTAATTTTTTTTTCAAATTCTTTTTGATCAGTTCCTGTCATTTGTCCGGACGCAGCTTTTAAAATATTCACTTTTTGATCCAGCTCATGCAATGTAGATTTATAATCTTCTTCTCTTTGTTTTAATTTGTTAAGGTCATCTTTTAAATTGTCATTTTCTTTTTTTAAAGCAACATGATTCTTTATTAACTGCTGAAGTTTTTCATTAACTGATTTTATATGTTCTTCAATTGTACTCATAAAGAAGCTTTTCTTATTTCTGCACCTAATTCTTTTTCATAGGTTGCAATTATTTTATTGATCATCGCATCAATTTCTATATCAGTAAGTGTTTTTTCTTTGTCGGAAAAAGTAAAATTAATAGCAAGCGATCTTTTATCCTCTCCTACTTTTTCGCTTTCAAAAATATCAAACAATTTAATATTAACCAGGCTACTAATATTTAAATCCTTCGTTAAGTTTTCTACACTTTCATACAAAATATTTTTATTTAGCACCAAAGAAATATCTCTTTGTACCTCGGGGTACTTGGATATTTCAGAAAATGAAATTGGTATCTTTTTAGCACTTGCTGTTAATTTCGCCCAGTGTATATCAGCGAAAAAAACAGCTTGTTTTACTGAAAATTTTTCAACCTTTTCTTTTGCTATGGTACTTATCTGTGCCACCAATTCATCGTTAATAAAAGCATGGAGAGAAGAACCAGCTATTTTATAAGCCATATTATTAATTCCTGATAATTGAAATAACTTTTCGCAAACGCCTTTTATAAAATAGATGTCTGTCTTGGTTTCTCTTTCTCTCCAGCCAGATTGGATTTTATTTCCGGAAGCGTATAAACATAAATGTTCTTCTTCCTGGTATTCACCAATTCCGGAAGCTGAATAAGTTTTTCCAAATTCAAATAACAATAAGTTGTTGCTTTTATGGTTGATATTATGCGCTATGCATTCCAGCCCTGTTTCTAAAAGGGAGGGTCGCATAACATCCAGTTCAGTACTTATATTATTAAGAAGCTTTACAGTTGAAAGTAAAATGTCTTCTTTATAATATGCGCTATTGGTTATTGAATTGGTGAGTATTTCAGAAAACCCAAGCCCTATTAAATATTCAGTAATTTTTTCTTTGTATGCCGATTCAAACCCCGCTGTCTCCACAGCTGGTGAAATAGTTATCGTGGAGGGAATTTCAACATTATCATACCCGTCTATCCTCATTATTTCTTCAATAATATCATTAGGTAAGGTAATATCAGGCTTGCTGAAAGGCACTGCAATATGAATATCATCCAATCCTTCTTTCAGAATTTCAAAATCCATGCTTTGTAAAATATTTTTTATTGCATCCGAATGATAGTTTTTCCCACTTATTTTTTTTAGGTAATGATTTTTTAAAACCACTTCGGTTTTCTCTTTGGGGTTTGGATAAATGTCAACAATGCCTGATGTAATTTCTCCACCAGCTATTTCTGTTATCAGCATCGCGGCTCTTTTAAGCACTGCAACTGTATTGCTAATATCAACGCCTTTCTCAAAACGTATTGATGCATCTGTTCTTAAATTATGTCGTAAAGATGTTCTTCTTATAGACTTTGGTTGAAAGCAAGCGCTCTCTAAAAATATATTTGTTGTAGCCTCTTTTACACCACTTTTTATTCCGCCAAATACACCTCCAAAGCACATAGGTTCTTCATCTCTATTGCATATCATTAAATCTTCGGCATTTAATATTCTTTCTTTTTCATCTAATGTTGTAAAAGATTTTTCCGGAGAAAGGTTTTTTACAATTATGGCATTGCCTTTTATTTCATCAGCATCAAAAGCGTGCAAAGGTTGTCCGCTCTCATGCAAAATATAATTAGTAGTATCAACTATATTATTTATCGGCCTAATACCAATGCTTTTTAATTTTTGTTGTAGCCATTTAGGGCTTTCTGCAACTTTTATATTGCTGATACTTACACCTGAATAGCGTAGGCAAGCTTCTTTATTTTCAATTGTAACTTCAATTTTTAATTTATCACTGTCAACTTTAAAACTATTTTTATAAGGAGATGTTATACGAATCTCTTTTTTATTTTTATGAGATAAATAGGCACAAACATCTTTCGCTACTCCCACGTGGCTCATTGCATCCATTCTGTTGGGGGTAATCCCTAATTCAAATATCCAATCTGTATAAGGATTAAAAAAAGCAGAGGCTTCGGTTCCAATTTCAACATCATCTGGTAAAACAATAATTCCTTCATGGCTTTCGCCTATACTTATCTCATCTTCGGCGCATATCATTCCTTCGCTTTCATAACCCCGGATCTTTGCTTTCTTCATCGTTATGGGTTCACCTTTTAAAGGAAACAATGTAGTGCCAACTGTAGCAACTACAACCTTTTGCCCTGCTGTAATGTTTGGCGCACCACAAATAATTTGAAGCATTTGTTCTTTGCCGATATCCACTTTTGCAAGGGTTAACTTATCTGCATCAGGGTGTTTAGTGCATTCAATTACTTCGCCTATAACCAATCCTTTTAAACCACCTTTTATTTCTTCAAATTTTTCAAGGCTTTCTACTTCAAGCCCTACTGAAGTTAAGATGCTGCTTAATTTTTCAGGTTCCGGTATCTCCGCAATGTATTCACTAAGCCAGTTATAACTGATTTTCATTTCATATTAAGATTAAGACAGTTTTTCAAAAATAAGGAAGATGAATCTAAAGGGGTAAATTGCTTTTTTAGTAAAGATGAGCTCACAAAAAGTTAAGGGGTTAAATAACAATTAGACTAAATTTTTTCTCCACCAGGAAATGTGAATATCATTTAAAAAGAACGGAAAAAAATTTTAAATTGTGGGGAACGTCTTTTTTTGTGTTAATAAAAGGGCTAATTGGTGGATATGTAAGTGAGTTGTAGTTGGAATAACTTAAGGATAAAGTCTTTATTTTTTTTAAAATTTTGTACTTTATCTTAGCCGCCCTATATTATTTTTTCGATGACATCAGCTTATTAACCCCTCAGAATTGCAAACTAACATGGATCTTACTAATCTCAATAAAGACAGAAAAGCCAGGCGTAAAAGTGGCTCTTTAGACCTTGGAACAATGATGTATGGTAAGGTTCCTCCCCAGGCTAAAGACCTTGAAGAAGCTGTACTTGGCGCCATCATGCTGGAAAAAAGCGCATTTGACACAGTAATAGAAATATTAAAACCAGAATGTTTTTATGTAGAAGCTAATCAGCGTATTTTTCGCAGCATGCAAGGGTTGCAATTGAAAAATTTACCTATAGATCTTTTAACAGTTGTAGAAGAATTAAAATTTCGGGAAGAACTTGATCTTGTTGGTGGCCCTTATTATGTTTCAAAACTTACCAATGCAGTTGTTTCATCTGCAAATATTGAAGCGCATTCAAGAATTATTTTACAAAAATTTATTCAAAGAGAACTTATAAGGATCAGTGGTGAAATAATAGGCGATGCTTATGAAGATAGTACTGATGTATTTGATCTTTTAGATGAGGCTGAGGCTAAATTATTTGAAATAACCAATAACCATCTTCGCAGGGATTATGCAAGTATCGAGTCGGTTTTGGTAAAAACAATCGAACGTATTGAAGATCTGCGTACCCGCCAGGACGAATTAAGCGGTGTACCTACCGGCTTTCCGTTACTGGACAAAATTACGTATGGATGGCAACCTGGTGATCTTATAATTCTCGCCGCACGTCCATCAGTTGGTAAAACAGCATTTGCACTTAACCTGGCCCGCAATGCGGCACTGCATCCTACTAAACCAACAGGGGTTGGTTTCTTTTCTTTAGAAATGAGTGCCGGGCAATTAGTACAAAGAATTTTAAGCGCAGAAAGTGAAATATGGATGGAGAAGATTTCAAGAGGGCGATTGGAGGAACATGAAATGAAGCAGCTTCTAAAAAAAGGAATTGACAAATTAGCATCAGCACCCATCCATATAGATGATACTGCTGCGCTAAATATTTTTGAGCTCAGGGCTAAATGTCGCCGGTTAAAAAATAAACATAATGTTGGGTTGATAATTATTGATTACCTGCAATTAATGAGCGGTACAGGCGAGAACAGGAATAGCAATCGTGAGCAGGAGATAAGCCGAATCTCAAGAGACTTGAAGGGACTTGCAAAAGAATTGAATATTCCTATCCTTGCATTAAGCCAGTTAAGCCGCGAAGTTGAAAAACGTGGTGCCAAAGACGGCCAAAAAATGCCACAACTAAGTGACCTAAGAGAATCCGGAGCTATTGAGCAAGATGCTGACTTAGTAATGTTTTTATACCGGCCCGAATATCATGACATTACTGCAAATGAGATGGGAGAGAGCAACAAAGGGGATACTTACTTACGTATTGCAAAGCATAGGAATGGTCAATTGGAAAATATTAAATTGAGAGCATTACTACACATTCAAAAATTTATTGAAGAAGATGGGTCTGACTCCAGTAGTCACCTCCCTGCCGGCGGTAATTGGAAACCGGTTAGCGATATAGATGGTGATGGTGCTAAGCTCTACATTCAAAAAGGCAGTAAAATGAATGATGGTGAATTTGATGATGAAACACCTTTTTAAGATCGTTCTACATCCTTCCAATGAGGAATATAAAATTTGATGTCATTACCTATTTTTTATCAGAAAGAATTACCAAGTGAATCTTCCTTTGCATTAAGCGAAGAAACTTCAAAGCACATCATACAGGTTTTGCGAATGAAGCAAAACGAGCAACTTCAACTTACAGATGGTAAAGGAAAAATAGTGACTGCTGAAATAGTTGCTGAAAATAAAATAGTTACTGAAGTAAAAGTACTTTCAATATCACACATCCCACCTCGTACATCCAATATTGCTATTGCCATTTCTCTGATAAAAAATAATAGTCGCTTTGAATGGTTTCTGGAAAAAGCAACGGAGATAGGTGTTTCAGAAATTGTTCCATTAATCTGCGAAAGAACAGAAAAGCAAAATTTTCGATATGATAGAATGAAAAGTATTTTAGTAAGTGGTATGTTACAATCAAGACAGGCATGGCTACCAATACTGCATGAACCAACTAAATTTTCAGAAGTAATAAAAAATTCTTCTCAGCAAAATAAATATATAGCTCATTGCTTTGAGGAAGAAAAGAAAGAATTAAGTAATGCGATAATTAAACAATCATCAATAATTTGTATCGGACCCGAAGGTGATTTTACAAAATTTGAAGTTGGATTTGCAATCCAAAATAGTTTTCTCCCGGTTTCCCTGGGAGATACAAGGTTAAGAACAGAAACTGCAGGAATGGTGGCTTGCGTTTTATTAAATAAGCAGTAATTATTTGGCGCTATCATTTATGTTTTGTTCGTCTGCTACAAAATGGGCTTCGTGCAGCTCAATAGTCTTACCATGTTTTTTACGCATTCGTAAATTCAACACTTCAACACCAAATGAAAATGCCATCGCAAAATAGATATATCCATGAGGAATTCTTATCTGATCAACATGAATTCCTTCAATAACTAACAGTACTCCTATCAAGATTAAAAATGAAAGTGCCAACATTTTAAATGTAGGGTGCTTGTGAATGAAAGCAGAAATGCGGGGAGCAAAAATAAACATAAATGCCATGGAGATTATTACGGCTATAAAGCGAATAATTAAAAATTCATTTTTTACCATTCCAATTGCTGTAATAATTCCATCAAAACTAAATACAATATCAATAAGGATTATTTGACCCATGATCAATTTAAAGGAGTTGGCTTTTTTATTTGCCTTTGCATCAGGGTCTTCACCTTCGAGTTTGTTATGAATTTCTAACGTGGTACTCACCATTAAAAATAATCCACCCCCTAATGTTATTATATCTTTCAAGCTTACCTCATGGTCAAAAATTGTAAATAATCTGCCTGTGCTATCAATTAATTTAGCGAGGAAAAATAGTAAAAGGATCCTGAATATAATGCCCAC
>DASYOS010000079.1:0-13642 GCA_036007525.1 Chitinophagaceae bacterium
TTTAATTAATGATTATCATTTTGGTGGTTATGCAAAAAAAACAGGCGAGCTAATATTGTTCATGAACAGGTTTTACGAAGATTTTAAAATACCCACAGATTTTGTATACACTGCTAAAATGATGTTTGGCATTTTTGACCTTATTAAAAAAAATTATTTCCCTAAAGGAAGTAAGATCCTTTGTATCCATACAGGAGGCTCGCAAGGAAATTTTTCATTACCCCCCGGAATATTGAATTTTTGATTTCCCTTAACAGTCATTTATCTTTACTTTGTAAAAATGGAACTCAGTACACCGCGGAAAATCATGCAAAAATTTCTTATTTTTTTTCTTATTCTTTTTTTTTCTCAAAAAATATTTGCCCAGGATACTTTACCAAAACTAACTGTGACTAATATAAGTGGTAATATTCTTATTGCGTGGACAAACCCTTATTTCACTTTAACTACCATAAATGTTCAACGATCTATTGATAGTGCTAAGTATTTTACCACAATTGGCAGTGTGCTTGATGTAACCAATAAAAAAAATGGGTTTTTAGATGCAAAGCCCTTATCCACTAAAATGTACTACAGACTGTTTCTTGCTTTTGAGGGTGGCAGTTATATGTTTACAAAAGCCATACTGGCCAGCAAGGATACTTCTAAATTATTTGTTGATTTGAAAGAGTTTCAGCAAAGTAGTGTTATAAATACATGGTTTGTACCCTCAAAATTAGTTTATACCGGAAGAGATAATAATGTAATTATTTCCCTACCCGGCGCTCCAAAGAAAAAATATTCTATTAAATTTTTTGAAGAGAATGGCCCTCTAATTTTTGAGCTTAACAAAATAACAGAACCATATTTAATTTTGGAAAAGACAAATTTTCTACATGCGGGAATATTCGACTTTGAATTATATGAAAATGGAATTTTATTAGAAAAATATAAGGTGTTTGTACCTAAAGATGGTCCTTCAACCAATATAAAGTGAGCCTGATAAAAGTAGATCTTTATATAATTTCTACATTAAATATCTCAGCAAAATGCTTCTTTAATTTTTCCTTCACTCCCTCTAAATTAATTTTTTCACTTAATTCTTTTTCTAACGACGTAACCTGTTTGTTTTGTATACCACAGGGAATAATATTTTCAAAATAACTAAGGTCAGTATTTACATTCAATGCAAAGCCATGCATAGTAATCCATCGGCTGCACCGAATCCCCATAGCGCAAATTTTTCTTTCCCTTCCGACTATTCCGGGTTCTATCCATACGCCTGTTTCACCCTGGCTTCTCTCTCCTTTTAAACCATACTCAGCAATTGTTTTGATAATTACCTCTTCCAGTTCTCTTAAATATTTTCCTATATCAGTATAAAAATTCTCAAGATCCAAAATAGGGTAACCAACAACCTGCTGCAAGCCATGAAATGTAATATCTCCTCCCCTATTTGTTTTAAAAAACTCAATCTCTTTTTCCTCCATTTCTTTCTCACTCAATAAAACATTTTTAATGTTGCCACTTTTGCCTAAGGTATAGACAGATGGATGCTCGCAAAAAAGAAGATGATTTGTAGTTCGCTGTGGATTATTAAGTATTGAATGTTTTTTTACCTGCGACTTTATTTCCCGGTTGTTATTTACCAGCTCTTCCTGATAATCCCATGCAGATTTGTAATCAATTATTCCTAAATCTTTAAATAACACCTGTTGCTTATCCATTGCAAAAAATTAATTTGCAAAGATACTTTAGAAAAAATGCGGTTAAATAAAGTTTATGCCTAATTCCTATTTCCGGTTTAAAAAATTCATAGTCTACCATGATAAATGTAGTATGAAGGTTTGCACTGATGCCTGTATGTTAGGAGCATACATTGCAAATACAACCTCAATCAACATTCCACAGCTTGCGGGATCAAATTGTTTAGAGGTTGGAACAGGCACCGGCTTATTATCATTGATGTATGCTCAGAAAAATTCCAATGCGATGATTGATGCAATTGAAATTGAGAGGAACGCTTATGAGCAGGCGAAAGAAAATTTTTCAAATTCAATTTGGAATGATCGCTTAAAAATATTCCACTCCGATGCCAGGGATTTTGTTTCACATAAAAAATATGATCTAATAATCTGCAATCCGCCTTTTTATGAAAACGAATTATTATCAACAAAAAAAAATAAAAATCTTGCAAAGCATGATGTGGGCTTATTGCTAACGGATCTTATTAGTATAATTAAAAATCATCTTTCTGTATCAGGATATGTTGCCATCCTTTTGCCTTATCATAGAATTAAATATTTTTTAGGATTAGCAGAAGGGAATAATTTATTTCTCCAGGAAAAATTACTGATCAGGCAAACACCATCTCATAACTTTTTTAGAGCGATACTGCTTTTCAGCTATTGTAAAAAAGATGTGAAAACAAATGAGATAGTTATTAAAAATAGCGCCGGTAGTTATACAGATGAATTTGTGGCGTTGCTGAAAAATTATTATTTACAATTTTAGAAAGTTTTAGCATATTCCTTCATGTAAGCATATGACTTGTTAAGTTTACCGTTTTTAACTATTGTAGCTTTATTCAATATTTCCGAACCTCCATTAATAATATCATTTAAAATATATTTTATTATTTGCTCTCCAAAATATCCTGATGCATCCCTCGGTAACTCATTCGGCAAATTTCCTACTGCCATTACATCTACTGATCCGGGGAGATAGGGCTTAGTAATCTTTAATGTTTTTTTATCCACCCCATAAACAGGATCCTCAATTGTTGAATCCCTGATATTACAGGGCACGGAGCCATATGTATCATCTGATATATCTGCAATAGTTTGTATAGCGAACTTTTTATTACTGATGTCTTTTAATTCAAATAGTCTGGCAATGTCTTTTTGCCAATACACTCCATTCATTAAAACATCAGTAACTGAAATATAATTGCGAAAAAGGTTTTTATATTTTTTAGGTTTTGCATGAAACTCTTTACGATTATACTTTCCCGATTTCTTATTTTCATAAAGATCAACACCCTTTAAATGTACATACACAGGATAGGAAAATTGCTTTCCCAAATATTGGTCGGGTTCCGTTTCATGAACGCCCATTAAGTTCATTATCTCCAATACCCCATGTGCTACCCTCCCGCTACCGGTAACAGCAATTTTTATATTTGGAAGTTTTAAGCCGAAATAAGTATGAATAAGGTGACGAAAATCTTTTTGGGAATTAACCATGTCTAAATGGAAAGCACCTGAGCGTTCTCCAAATGCAATTATTCCATTATGGGCACCTACAATTCCCGCAAAAAAACCAAAGCCCAAAATCCTTGTGCCATCATCGTGTTCCAGACATTCATAATCAATAAGTGTAATACCATTTTTAATGATCGCCTGCAATAATTGCCTGTTATGTGGTTGCAATTTTTTTGTGTGTGAAAAAATAAAGTATGTTTTACCCGGTATCAGCATTTCCACAGGTACTTCTTTAATGCCCATTAAAATATCACAATCAGAAACATCTTCTCTTACTTCAATTCCTGCCATTTTATATTCTCTATCACTAAAGCAGCGGTGTTCGCTATGCTGTACAATTATTTTAACTCCGCTACAATTTTCCTGTATCCATTTACATTGTGATGGGATTAAAGCCACCCTGTTATCCACAGGAGTTTTTTCTTCCCTTATCAATCCTATTGTAAGCATTATAAAAAATTTGGTGGCGGCAATTTACATTTTACATTTAATAATCATCTCTACCTTTGCTAAATGAATTATTTTGAATTATTTGAATTGCCGGTAAGTCTGCAAGTTGATAAAAATTATTTGCAGACCAAATATTTTGAATTGCAAAAAAAATATCATCCCGATTTTTTTTCCAATGAAAGTGAAGAAGAGCAAGCAGACGTGCTTGAAAAATCTTCAATGATAAACAAGGGATATAAAGTTTTCCAAAAAGATGATGAGACAATTAAATATGTTTTGCTTTTAAAAGAAATAATGGAAGAAGAAGAGAAATATGAATTACCACCTGAGTTTTTAGCAGAGATGATGGATTTAAATGAAACATTGATGGATGTTGATGATTCTACTTTGGAAGAAACAGAAACCAAGATCAGTCAGATGGAAAAATATTTATACGATAAAGTGCAAAACATTATAGAATATTACAATGAAGACAATACAACCAATGAACAATTGTTACAAATAAAAGATTATTATTTTAAAAAAAAATACCTAAATCGCATTTTGGCGAGATTAGATGAAATGCGTAATATTGCCTCCCGAAATTGAAGCCCAGATGGCGGAATTGGTAGACGCAGCAGACTCAAAATCTGCCGTTCGCAAGGATGTGCAGGTTCGATTCCTGTTCTGGGCACAAAATTAATATAAGGTCTTAATTTTTAAGGCCTTATTTATTGGCACCTACTTCTTATCAACGTTAGGCATTATTTTCGCTATTCATTTAACCAAATATTTTTATGGACAAATTAGAAAAAATGCACATGATGGATAAAATGCTTCGTGAACTTGAAGATATTACCAACAGCCAGACATCATTGCTTAAAAAAATTTCCCAGTTGGAAGCTGAAAATATTAACCTGGGTAATAGCCTGCTGGAAAAAAGATTACCCGATATTCATGAAAAAGTAGATGCTGCATTAAATGAAGTAACTGCAGTACAAACCGATTTTACAGAAGCCCGGGATAAGTTTGTAAAAGATAACAAACTGGATGAAGTTTTACCGGAAGCAGGAGTTTAAAAGTATTATTTCAGGATTTTAAAAACTGTTATTACTATGGCATGCAAATTCAAAATACCATTCACAGGCTCAGCTGAGCAGGTACTTAACCGGGCACGAACAGCAGTTGAAGGGCAGGGAGGAACATTTTCAGGAGATGAGGCTGGTGGCGAATTTGAAGTAAGTGTTATGGGAACAATAAAAGGTTCTTACACTCTTATTGGCAATGAACTTGATATTGTTATTGATTCTAAACCAATGTTTGTAGGTTGTAGTATGATTGAAGGCTTTTTAAAAAGTAAGTTGGTTAGCTGATAGTTATTCTATAAAGTTTTTATAAGCCCGCTCACTGAAGTAGGTATATTTCAAATTTGTCTGGGCTTTTATGTGCTGAATATCAAAATGCCAATCTTCTCCTGCCAATATTTTTTTAAAAATTGAATTTATGCGTGTTCTAATTGCCATACTTATTATAATCGGGTTGTTTGCTTTTAATTTTGCCCCAAAAACAAAAGTAGATACCATCGTTTATAACGGCACTGTATATACTGTAAATCAAAAGTTTACTACCGCCCAGGCATTCGCAATAAGTGATGGAAAAATAATTGAAGTTGGCAGTACTAATGATATTTTAAAAAAATATACTGCTAAAGAAATGGTTGATGCACAAAGACAAGCAGTGTATCCTGGATTTATTGATGCTCATGCTCATTTTGTAGGTTATGGCCAATCTCTTTTTCAGGTAGATCTTTTTGGCGCAAATAGTTGGGAAGAAATTTTAGAGAGACTAAAAGTGTTTGCGGCACAACATCCCAATGAGACATGGATAAGAGGCAGAGGCTGGGACCAAAATAAATTTCCGGGCAAAGCTTTTCCAACCAATGAAAAATTAAATGAATTATTTCCTGATAAACCGGTGCTGCTAACAAGAGTTGATGGCCATGCCGCCATTGCAAACAAAAAAGCACTGGATAATGCAGGTGTAAAGCCGGGCCAGACTTTAGTTGACGGCGAAGTTGAAATTAAGAATGGAAAATTAACAGGAATATTAGTTGACAATGCAACCGACCTGGTATCATCCAAGATGCCTTCTGTTACAAAAGAAGATTATATTAAATGGCTTACATCAGCAGAAAAAAATTGTTTTGCAGTAGGGCTAACTACTATTACTGACTGCGGTTTAATGTATCAGGAAGCTGAAGGAATTGATCTGATGCAAAAAGCAGGGATGCTGAACATCAGGTTATATGTGATGCTGAGCGATGACCCAGCAAATTTTTCCCGTTATTTAAAAAAAGGGCCATACAAAACAGATAAGCTCTTTATTAACGGTTTTAAGTTTTATGCTGATGGTGCCTTAGGAAGCCGTGGTGCATGTTTGCTTCAGCCTTATAGTGACAGAGCCGGGTGGCATGGCTTTCTGCTGAGCAATAAAAATCATTACGACAGCATGGCAAAAATATTGGCCGCTACCAATTTCCAGATGTGCACACATGCTATTGGGGATTCGGCAAATCGTGAAATATTAAATGTTTACAAAAGTGCATTAAAAGGCAAGAATGATAAGCGCTGGAGGATTGAACATGCGCAGGTTATCAATCAAAATGATTTTAATTTATTTGGAAGCGCAAATATTGTCCCTTCTGTACAGCCAACGCATGGCACCAGCGATATGTATTGGGCATCTGAAAGATTGGGGCCGCAAAGAGTAAAAGGCGCTTATGCATTTAAGCAACTTTTGCAACAGAATGGATGGATACCTTTAGGCACTGATTTCCCGGTGGAAGATATCAGCCCCTTCAAAACTTTTTTAGCATCCGTTGTTCGCAAAGACGCAAAAGGGTTTCCTTCCAATGGCTTTCAAAAAGAAAATGCTTTAACCAGAGAAGAAACCATAAGAGGTATGACCATCTGGGCAGCTAAAGCAGGATTTCTTGAAAAAGAAGTTGGCAGCATTGAAGTTGGCAAAAAAGCAGATTTTATTATTCTTGATAAAGACCTGATGAAGATTTCTGAGAACGACATCCTGAAAACAAAAGTTGTAATGACCTATGTTGGTGGAAAAAAAGTGTATGGGAAATAACCCGTTTTATCTTTTAATCATTTAATCATGAAAATCATGGTTCAGACAAAAAAAATTATGCAAAAACTTACTTCTCTCTTTTTTTCTTTTTTAATTGTACAAATATCATTTGCGCAAAAAGGCAATGACCTGATCAAAGTTACTGACATGCTTAAAATTAAAACTGTTGGTGCTGTAACCTTATCAACTGATGGAAATAAAGCCGCATTTATAGTTACATCAATTGAGCCCGATGATACTAAAACTGACTACAGATTTGTTACGCAGATTCACATGATAAATACAGATGGGAGTTCTTTACCTAAACAGTTAACTTCATCAAAAGACGGATCGTCACAACCGGCATGGAGCCCTGATGGAAAGCAATTGGCTTTTGTAAGAACTGTTGACAGCAAACCACAAATATTTTTATTACCTATGGATGGTGGAGAAGCTACACAACTTACACGAAGTAAATATGGCGCATCAAATCCAAAATGGTCGCCCGATGGAAAACAAATCCTTTATGCTTCCGGTATTACGCTTGCAGATCTTTTAAAAGATTCTATACTTAACCCTACTCATGCTATACCTGAATGGAGTTTTGAAAAACCGGGATTTAATAAAAACGAAAACCTAAAATTTTCAAGCGCTAAACCTAACCCTGATGGGAATATGGAAGAAATAAGAACTTACCTCGCAAAAGATGAGATAGATAAAAAAGCAAAAGTGCTTACTAAATTAAATTTTCAGGATGAATCGAATGTATCTTCTGAATCTAATTTTACCCAATATTTTATTGTCAATTCAAATACACAGGATAGTTCAAAGCCCAAATTGATAACGAAAGGCTTCTATCGCTTTAATAATATAGATTTTACACCTAACGGAAAACAATTAATAATCTCAGGCTATGTAGATTCAACACAAAATCCCGACCGTGCTTTGGAAAATCAAATCCTTGTTGCCAATACTGACGGAAGTAATCTTCATCCTTTACTTAGTAAACAAAACACAAATTATAACAATGCAAAATTATCTCCATCAGGTAAGTGGGTTGCGTTTCAATACGGCAGTACAGGATTTGTAGAAGTTCCGCAACTGGCAATAATGCCTTTGAATGGATCATCAAAAGATATGATCACGATCCCCTTTGACAGAAGTAAAGGAAATATTACATGGAGTAATGATGAAAAGTATATATATTTTTCTGCACAAAGTAATGGCGGGCAACCTTTGTATCGTGCAAATGTTAGTACAAAAAATATAGAGCAATTATCCGATTTTAATAGCGGGATTTTAAGTTTTGATGTAGCAGGAAGTAAAATTGTATTTTCTAAAACAGAAGTGATAAATCCTTCAGAATTATATGTTGCAGATGCTTCAATGAAAAGCGTAAAGCTTATAAGTCATTTTAATGGATGGGTAAAAGAAAAAAAATTATCTGTCCCTGAAAAGCAAACTTTTGTAAACAGCAAAGGATTAACGGTAGAATATTGGGTTATGAAACCTACCAATTATTCTACAGGAAAAAAATATCCTTTATTATTGGAAATTCATGGGGGACCATCAGCAATGTGGGGCCCTGGAGAAGCAAGCATGTGGCATGAGTATCAGTTTTTTTGCAGCAAAGGATATGGGGTTGTTATAGTAATCCAAGAGGTTCGGGTGGATATGGAAAGGAATTTTTAAGAGCAAATATTAATGACTGGGGCTCAGGGCCAAGCAGTGATGTGCTAATTGCTTTGGATAAAACTGTTTCAGAAGGATGGTCGGATACTTCTAAATTAGTTGTAACCGGGGGTTCTTACGCAGGATATTTAGTTGCATGGATAATTAGCCATGACCAACGTTTTAAAGCGGCGTGTTCACAACGGGGGGTGTACGACCTAGCAACTTTTTTTGGCGAAGGAAATGCATGGAGACTTTTGCCAAATTATTTTGGGGGATATCCGTGGGAGCCGGAAGTTAATGCAACATTGATAAGAGAATCTCCCATAACTTATGTAAAAAATATTACTACCCCATACATTATTTTTCATGGAGACAATGACAGGCGTACAGGTTTTGTGCAGAGTGAAATGCTGTACAGAAGTTTAAAGGTTTTAGGAAGGCCGGTTGAATATGTTAGGCACCCGGGGGCTACACATGAACTTACCAGAAGTGGTGATAACCGCCAGCGCATTGACCAAATGCTGCGAACATATGAATTTTTTGAAAGATATCTGGGGAAGTAGGTAGAAAAGTGTTTAGGCGATTAAGGTGATAAAAAGATAGCCACAGATTACACAGATTAGCACGGCATAGATTTATTATAACATTTTATTTGAAATGAAAAAATCTGTACAAATCCACTCAGTCAGTGGCATAAAAAAACATCCGGTAAAATTTATCACAAATACTTTACTGCGAAATGTAATTTTCCAACTGGGCGATGGTATCTTTTTGCATCTCAATAATTGCAGTTACAACATCCGTTATAGAAACAATGCCAAGAACTTTGTCATCTTTCATTACAGGTAAATGCCTAATTTTTCGTCCACTCATTAGCCCCATACACTTCTCAATATTATCTTCCGGCAATACAGTTATCACTTTTTCAGTCATAATTTCTTTAACCAGTGTTTCACGGGAAAGTTTTCCTTTAAGAATGATTTTTCGAGCATAATCTCTTTCAGAAATGATTCCTTTTAAATGACCATCTTCTATTACCAATAAAGCCCCAACATTCCTTTCACCCATAATTTTTAATGCTTCATAAACAGTAATATCGCCTGTTACAGAATATACATTATTGCCTTTAGCTTTTAAAATATCAGATACTTTCATAAAAAAATATTTTCTACTAACTAAAGTTAATTAAAAATCAGGAAGCAGCTATCAGAAATACTATCTGTAGAATTCCAACGATTATCTTCATACTTACAATTGAATTATTATTTTTATATAAACAATTACGCAATGACATCCAAAGCCACTACCCCTGAACAATATTTAAAAGAATTACCAGCGGATAGAAAAGAAGCGGTAACACAATTGCGAAATACCATCCTCAAAAATCTTCCTAAAGGTTTTAAAGAAGTTATGAGCTATGGTATGCTTGGTTATGTGGTTCCGCATGAAATTTATCCGGATGGTTATAATTGTAATCCAAAGCTACCGCTGGGTATGATGAATCTCGGATCTCAGAAAAATTTTATTGTATTACACCACCTGGGTATTTATATGAACCCCGATTTACTAAAATGGTTTACTGCTGAGTATCCAAAACACAGCAAGGCAAAATTAGATATGGGAAAAGGATGTATCCGATTTAAAAATCCGGAAGACATACCTTACAAATTGATTGGCGAGCTGGTAAAAAAAGTAAGCGTTAAAGATTATATTACATGTTATGAAAAGAATTTAAAAAGGTAGTATACTAAGTTGATGTTTGTTTCTTTGAGTAACTTTAGTTTAAATTATTGTACATGAAAAGTTTCTCTCTCTTGCTGCTTGCTTTTTGCTGCCCTCTATTGGCTTCTTCTCAACAAACTCAAAAACCACCTTTGCATGGCAAAAATTGGATGGCTATTACAGGAAAGCCTCTTGCCGCAACTGCCGGCGCTATCATCTTTCAAAAAGGTGGCAATGCCGTGGATGCTGCATGCGCAATGCTGGCTGCCACATGCACCATGTGGGATGTGCTGAGTTGGGGTGGAGAAACACAGGCGCTTATTTATAACCCGAAAACAAAAAAAGTAATTGGCATTAATGCAATGGGCATGGCTCCCACAGGAGCAACAGTGGAGTTTTTTAAAAGCAAAGGATATAATTTTCCTCCTGAATATGGTCCGCTTGCAGCAACAACGCCTGGTACTGCCGGAGGTTTATGCCTGATGCTTGCGAAATATGGAACAATGAGTTTAAAAGATGTGCTTGCACCTGCTCTGCAACTCGCCGCAGGTTATCCCATAGAAGCACAAACTGCCAACAGCATGGAACGTGGCAAAAAAATGATCAAAGAATGGCCTTACTCAGCAAAAGTTTTTCTTCCGCATACAGGAGAAAAAAGGGAAGCGCCGGAAGCTGGAGAAATTTTTTTACAAAAGGATCTACTGGCAACGCTGAATAAAATGGTGGAAGCAGAACAAAATGCATTGAAGAAAAAGATGAGCCGTGAGCAGGCAATCATGGCAGCCAATGATCGTTTTTATAAAGGAGATATTGCAAAAGAATTTGTACGTGGCAGTAAGGAACAGGGAGGATTAATTACCATGGAAGATCTTTCAAAATGGAAACCTGTTGAAGAAGAACCAATGCACACAAATTACAAAGGTATTGAAGTTTATAAATTGCAACAGTGGACACAAGGCCCTATGCTATTGCAATCGCTGAACATCCTGGAAAACTTTGATCTTAAGTCAATGGGTTATAACAGTCCCCGCTACATTCATGCATTATATCAAACCATGAATTTGGCTTTCGCTGACCGTGATTTTTATTATGGAGATCCTTATTTTTCTCCCAAAGAACCTATTATAGGTTTACTAAGTAAAGAGTATGCAAAAAAAAGAGCATCCCTGATAACTTTTGATAAAAACAATGTGTATGCAGGCCCCGGTGATCCTTATCCTTATGAAGGAGGAACAAATCCATACCTGAATTTAATAAAACAAAGAAATTATTTAATTGATACTACCAGACAAAAACCCGGGAATGCAGTGCCGGCGCAAGACAGAAACCAAACAGCTTTTAATACAGATCCTGAATACATGGATAGGTTATGGCGTGGAACTACATCAGTTGAAGCCGCTGATAAAGAAGGATGGGTAGTTTCCATTACGCCCAGTGGCGGATGGTTGCCGGCATGTATTGCAGGAAACACGGGTATTGGCATGAGCCAGCGTATGCAAAGCTTTGTGCTTGATGAATCCATCAATCCATTTAATGTAGTAGAACCCGGTAAGCGGCCACGGGTTACACTTACACCAACACTTGCTTTAAAAAATGGAGTGCCTTTTTTATGTTTTGGTGTACAGGGCGGCGATACACAGGATCAGAATTTATTACAGTTTTTTTTAAATATGGTAGAGTTTGGAATGACAGTTCAGCAATCAACAGAGGCTGCTAATTTTAATACCAATCAATTATGGCTATCTCTCGGCGGTACAAAAATAGAAGACCGCAAGCCGAGGCCCGGTGAAATTTTACTGGCTAACACTACAACTGATTCAATTAGAAATGAGCTAAAAAAAATGGGATATAAAATGAGTTTTGGAAACCGAACGAGCGGACCTATCAATGCAATTTTTTTTGACACGAAACATAAAAGCTTATGGGGCGGCAGCAGTAATAATGGTGAGGATTACGGCATTGGGTGGTAATATTAAATATGATATTAATTACGATGATAAAGAAATATTTTTTTCCGGCTTGCATAATAATAGCAACACTCATGGGTTGCACTTCTTCACAAAAAGCACAACAGGCACAGGATGCAAAGGAAAATGCTTTATTTAATAAATGGCTTAAACATTCTAAAGCAGAATTGACACGGGCTTGGGGGCTACCAGACAGCACTGTAACTGATGGCAAAAGAGGTGAGATACTTATTTATAAAGAAAGAGTGGATTTTAAAAGTGTTATGAATGAAAATTATTCTGGCACCCAATTTTCGTTTCGCAAACAAATTTATATAAACGCAGATAGTATTATCTATAATTGGAAGGCATGGAGGAGAAAATAGCTATCCCCCTAACTCTTTTAAATAGAAAAACTTTCAAACCTGGGTCGTCGTATATTGATGTATGCGATTAATTTTCATTGGTGTTTTAGCGCTACTATCAACCAATTTATCTGCTCAAAAAAATAAACAAACTGTAATTGGCATCAAACTTCATTATGGGTCAATATATATACACACTGCATCCGTAAAAAATGTTTCAGGGGCAAGGCCATTTGGTACCGAACTTGAATTTTCTAAGCAACCAATGGACTCATCCGCATTTAATAAATGCAACTGTTTTGCCCGTAATGGTATTGCCATATCATATTTTAATTTTGATAATAAAATATTGGGGCATGGTACCATGGTTTCCTATTTTATAGAACCTGCCTATCGATTAAGTAAAAATCTACAATTTAATTTAAGAGGAGCTGCTGGTTTAACGTATGCAACCAACCCATACGATGCTCTTAAAAATCCTGAAAATAAAAGTTATACCACACACATAAATCCATACCTGCAGGCAGTCATTGGCTTAGGTTATAATTTGAATGAAAATATAAAGATGCTTTTGATGGGGAACTTTCAACATTTTAGTAACGGCGCCTTTAAAGAACCAAACCGTGGAGTTAACTGGGTTACCGGTTCTGTGGGCATTTTATATTATCCCCAAAACACTTCATTACCAGATTACCCGCATGTGAACAACCCTGCGATAGATAAAAAAATAAAATTTGATATCGGAACTTTATTTGTACCACAGCAAGGCTATAATAGCAAGATAATGGCGCAAAGCAAATTTGTAGCAGGCGCTTTTGCTCAGGCTACAAAACAATATGGAAGGATATCAGCATTAACAGCTGGCATAGAAACCTATTATAACAAATTGGAAAAACAAACAGGCGATGAATCAAGATGGCTTGCAGGCATACATGCAGGACATGCTTTTATTTTAGGAAAAGTTAGTTTCAGCCAACAAATAGGATTACATTTTTATAATAAAACTCAGGACGTTGAAAATTTTTATTTCAGGTATGGATTATTGTATCGCATTACAAATCATCTTATAGCCGGTATTAGTTTAAAAACGCATCAGGATAATGCTGATTTTACTGATTTTAGAATAATGTTTCGGCTTTAAAAC
>DASYOS010000080.1:0-2061 GCA_036007525.1 Chitinophagaceae bacterium
TTTAGCGAGGCGATATGCTGCTGCACAGCTTAAAATAAATGCAGGCATGAGCCATATAATTGAAACATCCAAACCATTTTCTTCTTTTGCAAAACTCAGCCGAAGCAACTGGTATATGATAACTGCGGGAGCAACCCCAAAACTTACCACATCTGATAAGGAATCCAATTGCTTTCCTATCAATGATGTTGCATGTAAAAGGCGTGCAACAAATCCATCTAAGAAATCTATTATTGCAGCAATAAAAATAAATATGCCTGCCCATGCTAACTTTTCCGGAATGTTGAAACTGCTGCCGCTAAATTCATCATTCACATAAATTATAACAGATTCGGTTTGCAAAGCAAATACTATTGCCAGGCATCCAAAAAATAAGTTTAGTAGTGTGAAAATATTTGGAATTTGTTTCATGTAGTAACAGGGCTTTTCTTCATCAGAGCTTCAATCTCCTCAACTGTTATCGGAATATTTTTCATCAGATCTTTATTTCCATTTCTTGTTACCCAAAAATTATTTTCTATTCTTATTCCCATTCTTTCTTCTTCAATATAAATTCCAGGCTCAACAGTAAATACCATTCCTGCCTTTATTGGTTCTGTCCTGGTTCCAAGGTCATGAACATCTATGCCAAGATGATGAGAAATACCATGGTACAAATATTTGCGATAAGCCCTGTTCTCGGGATCTTCATTTTTTATTTCTGATTTTTTCAGCAATCCTATTTTTTGAAATATTACTGTCGCCTCATCTCCTACTTTTTCTGTATAATCAATAATGCTTGTTCCCGGTTTTAAAATACTTACAGCATATTGATGCAAATGCAAACAGGCATTGTAAACAGTTTTTTGTCTGCGTCCAAATTTTCCATTTACCGGAATTGTTCGTGTAAGATCAGCAGCGTAATTACCATAACTGGCGCCAAAATCCATCAACAATAATTCTCCGTCCTTACATTCTTTATTATTACTTACATAATGTAAAATTCTTGCACTATCACCACTGGCAATTATGCTTCCATAAGCCATGCCTGCAGCTCTTTGGGATAAGAACGAATGCGATATCTCCGCTTCAATCTCATGCTCAAAAACTCCCGGCTTAATAAACTGCAAAAGTCTACGGAAAGCAACATCTGTTATATCAATTGCTTTTTGTATCACTTCAATTTCAAGAGCTGTTTTAATTGCTCTCAATTCTTTCAAAATTTTTGCACTGCGCCGGTAAGTATGTAATGGGTAGCGCCTACGCATTTCTGTTGCATACCTGTAATCTCTTACAGGAACAGCATTTGCTTTGCGGTCATTTTCATTTGTATTTAAATAAATGATGTCCGCCGAATGTATCCACGGCTGTAACATTGCATCAAGGCTATCCAGCCAGGTAATTGTTTTTATCCCAGAAATATTTTCACCTTCCGATGCAGTTAACCTGTGCCCATCCCATTTTTCTTTTAATGCATTAGGGCGAATCAATATCAATACTTCTCTATTTTTTGGATCTGGATTATCCGGATATAAGATCAACATAGTATCTTCCTGCTCGATTCCTGTAAGCCAGTATAGGTCTGCATTTTGTTTAAATGGAAACAAGGCATCCCCATTCATTGGTAATTCATCATTGCTGTTAAAAATGGCTATTGCATTTTTCTCCATTTTATCAGTAAACCGTTTGCGATTCTGAATAAATATGTCAGGGTTGAGTGGCAGATATTTCATTTGAGAATAATTTTATGAGATGCAATATACAAAGCCATCATTTAAATGTATTCCTTATATCTAAACTTATGCAAAGTGTAATTATTCGTCTTAAATAAGTTAAAAATCTTCTTGTTTTAAAGCAATCGTCATTTATCTTTACATATATATCAAACGATTGAAATATGTCAATACCTACAATGATTTCATTGCCGAAAAACGTCTTAATTAATCTTGGAATACGGTCTGCAGAAAATGTACATTATCAATTATCTCCTGAGGAATTAACAGAACAAACTGTATATAGAAAAGAAGGTATTTTAAGCGATACAGGTGCTTTGACAATTAATACCGGGGAATTTACAGGCCG
>DASYOS010000081.1:0-3849 GCA_036007525.1 Chitinophagaceae bacterium
GGCTGAGAAATACCCGCTTCAAAAATTGCCATAGCGTGTTGGTTTTCTATCTGCAAAACACTTAACGGCACACCGATTTGTGAGTTATAACTTTTGGGACTTCGTATAATATTAAAATCTTTTTGCAGCAATTGAAAAAGCCATTCTTTTACCATTGTTTTGCCATTGCTGCCGGTAATTCCCAATACGGGTATTGCATAGGTTTGCCTATGACGAATAGCCAATAAATGCAAAGCATGCAAAACATTCTCAACTAATATAAATGTGGCGCCGGGGTACAGAGAAATATCAAATTTCTTATCATCAATTACAAAATATCTAACATCTTTTTCATACAGTACCTTGATAAAGGCTGAGCCTTTTTGATGGGGGTTGGTTATTGCAAAAAAAATTGTGCTTCGAGGAAATAAAAGTTTACGGCTGTCCAGTAAAAGGTGTGTAAGCTGAGGGCCGGGAACTTGCTGAATAATTTTACCTTTTGTTATTTCAGCAATGCTCTCAACCGTATAATTAATGGCTACATCCAAGTTGTTTTATTTTATACCTCTACATCATCTGTTGCATCCTCCGGTATATCAATTTTTTTATTATAGATGGAAAAAATTATTGACCCCACAAGGCAAAAAACAATTACACTTAATGATATCCAGATGGGAATATGAATATCAAAATATTCTATCAGCATTTTAACCCCTATAAAAACCAATACTATTGCAATTCCCTGTTGCAGGTAATCAAATTTGCTTACAGCGCCTCTCAGTAAAAAGAATAATGATCGTAAGCCAAGCACCGCAAAAATGTTTGAGGTATATATCACCATTTTATTTTGTGTTATGGCAAATACCGCAGGGATGGAGTCTAATGCAAAAACAATATCCGTAGTAGCAAGCAAAATGATAACCACAAAAAGCATTGTAAAATATTTTTTGCCATTAATCCGCTTAGTGAATTTTCCTTCTGCATCTTCATGCGTAATAGGTATAAGTTTTTGCAATAGTACATATACCTTATTCTTACTGGGGTCATATTCATCATCCTGTTCTACAAAAAACATTTTTACACCTGTAAATACAAGAAAGGCCCCAAAAACATAAAGCAGCCATCCAAACTTTGCTACCAGTGCTATCCCTATTGTTATAAAAATAATCCTGAAAACAATGGCCATTAATATCCCTAACAGCAACACCTGACCATAATACTGTTTTTTGATCCCGAAAAAACTAAAGATGAGAATAAATACAAAAATGTTATCAATACTAAGGCTCCATTCCATCAGGTATGCGCTTATGTATTCTACAGCAATCATTTTACCTTCGGTGTACCACACAAAAACACCAAAAGCAAAAGCAAGACTTATCCAAAATAACGTTTGATAAAATGCCTGTTTGATGCTTAAAATTTTTGATCTTTTGCTGAGTAATCCCAGGTCAAGAATTACAGCGAGAACCAATACAGCTCCAAAAACCCAATATGATAATTCTGTTGTGCTCATTTAAAAAAAATATTACGCAAAGATAAGATGTGTATGTGCAAATTAAAAATTATGCAAGTGCAATTGAATGAATTTAAACACTGTATCTTCTCTTTCGCCAATATTGATAGATAAAACCGAAAATAAAAACCAATAAAATGGGTAACACAATATTTATACTTTGCCACTTAGTGCGTTCGTCCTGTATTTTCCTGGAATCTAATAGCCGAAGGGTATAATCTTTTGATTTTGCCTCTGTAAGGCCAGAGTTATTAATTAAATAATCAAGACAATTCTGTAAAAAATCCCTGTTGGCAAACTGGTACTGGTATTGCGTTTCCATGGTATATGAATTTACCCCCATTGGCAAAGGATTTCCCTGGGAGGCACCATTTAAAACAATATCTCCATCGGATATCACTATCATTTTATTATCGGTAACAGAAGACGTTTGAAAAGGTGTGCCATAACGGTCAAGGCTATCCATAATATTTAATGGCAGCCGATTTGCATATAGCGATTTAAATTTCCCTTCAAGCAATACCCCTGTTATAACATCTTTCTTTTTAAATTGTTCATCCTCGGGGGCATTCCTGTTCTCTTCTCCACTTATTAACGCAGGCGTTGCAATGGTTCTGGCATTTGACGAGGAGCTCAATAAAATTGTTTTATCAACATTCTCTGACCTTACGGTGTCAATTGAGTTTACAAACCTGCCGGCTACCAATCCTAGATTTTTATTAATAACGTGATTTGACTTTGATTCAAACAGCGGAAAATAATTCCAATGCAGAAACTCAAACTGTTTATTTGTATTGACAGCAAATGGCAAAAAATCGCATTGAAGATCCATTAACAGATCAGGATTAATTCTCACACCATATCTAAAAAGCAGGTCCTCCAGATTTAAATTTCTATCATAAGCAACTACCTGGTTCTTTAATTGAAGGCTGTCCATTTCCGCATTCAATCTATCTAAGAACCAGATCACTTTTCCGCCATGCATTACAAATTGGTCAATTTTTATTTTTTCATCTTCAGTAAAAGGAACAGTTGGCTTAGCGATCATCAATAATTTGAATGTATCTGGGATTACGGACTGGGTATTTATATTCAGCGTGAAAACATTATAGCTTTTTCTCAAAACATTATTGAACAGATCAACCGTTTGAATGCCATTTACAATATTATTACCTGAGTCTAATATGGGTGGCAGCGGCTCACCATTTCCATAGGAATAAGCAACCATAGGCCTGTTATTCTGTGTTAGCTGTTCAATAGCATTAGCAAACTTGTATTCCATTAATGCTTCAGCACTGTTTAATTCCTGAGGGGTGATCAGCATTTTAGTGCCAGGGTATAAACTAACCGGCAACACCCTGTTTTTATAATGTACAAGTGCGGCCGGAAAAACAAATTGTGTTTGCTCACCCGACTTTAACTGTACTTTTAAATTTATCGGTTGTACGCCTAAAGCAACCAATGTATCAGCATACGTTCTGTTGCTTCCTTCTATCTCTTCGTCGGGAGAAATAAATCTGTAATGGATATTTTGCCCGCTGTATTCTTTAAACTCCTGCAATAAGTCTGCAGTAGATGTAGCAAGCCTTTTAAAGCCTGAAGGGAATTCTCCTTTTAAAAAAATATCTATTTGAATCGCATCATCAAGCCTGTTTAAAAGTTTTTTTACAGGAGATGAAACAGTAAATCTTTTTTCATTAGTAAGATCAATACGTTTATGAAATTGAGCAGCAAGAAAATTTACAACCAGCAAAATAACCAATACCGGAACCCACCACCATCTGCCTGTTCTTACTGATTCCATAAAATTTTCCGGGTTACTTTTTATTAAGGTTTTTAACAGCAAGCAACAGAAAGAAAAATATTATGCTGATAAAATAAATAATATCTCTTGTATCTATAACGCCGCGGCTTATACTTTGATAGTGAAAATCAATCCCGAGCATTTCAATATAATAATCTGCTTTTCCCTGCAACATAGGTAACTGGCTTATTGCGCGGAATCCAAAATATAAAATAAGACAGGCGAATGCACTTATTAAAAAAGCAATAACAGCATTATTGGTAAAGCCAGAGCAACATAAACCTATAGCCGCAAATACAGCAGCTAAAAAAATTAACCCTATGTACGACCCCGTTATGCCGCCTATATCAATCCCGCCTCCTGCTGATAAAGATTTAATTGTAAAAACATAAAATATTGTGGGCAGAAATGAAAAAAGAATTACGGTAAGTATTGCAAAATATTTACCCAGCACTATCTGCCACTGAGTTAAAGGGCGGGTTTGCAAAATTTCAAATGTTCCGGTTTTGTATTCATCAGAAAGAGAACGCATGGTAATAGCCGGAATTAAAAA
>DASYOS010000082.1:0-2965 GCA_036007525.1 Chitinophagaceae bacterium
TCATGTTCCATAACAGGTGCATCGCTCCACATTTCTTCCAAACTATAAAACTTTCTTACCTCGAGTAACATTATATGTACCACTACATTTACATAATCAATCAATATCCATTGCTCTCCCTGTCTTCCCTCGTGCTTATAGGGGAGCTCCCCGCAGGCATTTTTTACTTCAAATTCTACAGAATCAGCAATCGCTTTTAATTGGGTACTGTTTGTGGCTTCGCAAATGATAAAAAAATCTGCCACTGCTTCGGGAATTTTTCTAAGATCGAGGCTTACAATTTTCTCACCTTTTTTTTCCTGTATTGCGTGAATTACGTTTTTAAAAATTTTACTGTTCCTTGTTAATCTTGTCTGACTTTTTTTTCGGTTAGCCAATACGGTTAAATTGTTCAAATGTTATCTTTTAAATTCCTGCAATTAAAATAGATCAAGTAGCAATTTTATTCTTGTAGATTGCAGCGATTTTATCAATTTTTTATCCCGAAAGCTATCGGGTGGTTTTCATTCAAAAATACTAATTCTTTCCGATTCATAAGCAATGCCATCAGCAGTAAATTCTATCACAATTCTTAATAGTGTGGACAGTACCAACAACTATGCCATGGGATTGATTCGTGACGGTGTTGCGGAGCAGGGAGATGCCTGCTTTTCATATGAGCAAACGCAGGGAAAAGGAAGAAGGGGAAAGGTTTGGAAAGCGGAAAAAGGAAAGAATATTATATTGAGTATTGCAGTAAAAACAAGCTTTTTAACTATACTTAAACAATTTCATTTGAGCGTTGCAGCGTCATTAGGTTGTATTGACTTTTTTAAAAAGCATGCCGGTGACGAAACTAAAATTAAATGGCCGAATGATATTTTTTGGAATGACAGGAAGGCAGGCGGAATATTGATTGAAAATGTAGTTAAGGGAAATAACTGGCAGTGGGCGGTGATTGGGGTTGGAATAAATATAAATCAAACCGAATTTGAATTAGATAGTGTTTTCACCCCCGTTTCTCTTAAACAAATAACAGGAAAAGAGTATAATATTATTGAGCTGGCGAAAGAACTTTACGAAGTACTAATACATCGGATTGAAAACTTGCAAAATAATAGATTTGAAAAAATGCTTATTGAATACAATCAATATTTATTTAGCATAGATAAAAAAGTAAAATTGAAAAAAGATAATGTGGTTTTTGAAACAACCATTAAAGGCGTATCACCGCAAGGCAAATTAATTACTGCTGATGTAATAGAAAGAGAATTTGATTTTGATGAAGTAGAGTGGGTCAGAGATTAAGACAATGCATATTAACTCATATTCTTCACTCTAATTATCCTCTGCTTCTCTTGCTTCAACCTCATATTTGTTGTTATGGTATCCGTGCTTTATGCTTTCCCATAAATATTTTGCAATGAAAAGCAGATAACCGTTTTCTTGAAATTGCTTAATATGACATAACTCATGTTTTAGCCATCTTTCATTTTGTAAAAATTGTTTTTTTGAAGTTTTATAGAGATGAATGGTTTTTCCAACTACTATCGCAACCTTATCTGAGCGCAATTTTTTTGCAGCAAGTTTTGCGATCCATGAATTTTCTTTAATTAAATATTCTGTCAATATAAAAGGAAATATTTATTTAAGCATATTCTCCCATGCTGCTAAAATTTCTTCACTGTGCATTTTCGATTTTGGCTTTTTAAATATCTTTTTAATGATACCTTTTTCATCTATTAAAAAAGTGGTGCGGTGCAATCCCATATATTTTCTGCCATATAAATTCTTTTCTCCCCATACTCCATATTTATCAATTATTTTTTTCCCTTCATCTGTGATCAAGGTAAAGGGCAGACCAAATTTTTGCTCAAACTTTTTATGTTTTTTTTCATCATCAGGACTCACTCCCAGTACAGTTATTCCTTTTTGTTTTAATAACAAATAATTATCCCTGAGATTACATGCTTCAATAGTACAGGTTGGCGTATCATCTTCCGGATAAAAATAAAGCACAACTTTCTTTCCTTTAAACCCAACTAATGAAACAGGTTTTCCATTCTGATCCTTTGATGTAAAAGCCGGGGCTTTATCGCCTTCTGTTAATTGAGTCATGTTTATTGATTTTGCAAAATTACAATCATGTTTCTGATAAAAAGGTTGCCTGATATACTAAATCTACTTCCATTATTAACGGCCAAATGTGCGTTAGCAAGTCTCCCCTTTGGGGGGAGATTTAGAGGGGGCTTTATCTTACAAAATGAAAAGTTCTGGTTGTTACATTTCCTGCTTCATCCTCTGCGCTAACTTTTAATTCATGATTTCCGTTAGGACATTTCTCATCAAAATTGTAAATAAAATTTCTGCCCTTATCATTGGTAAAGCGAAGCCATTTCCCATCAAGCCGTGCAATAAAGTTTTTTATCTCTTTCATGTTGTCGGTTACTGCAAAAATTATTTTCGATGACCGGGAGAGATTTGCATTATCACTTATACCTATCGGGGAAATTACCGGGGGCGTATTATCAACCAACAATTGAAAATTTCCGAAATCCCTGAATTTTCCTGAGTACCATTCTCCCCTGCCGAACGGGTCATCTGGTCTGGACTCATTTTCAGCTTTAACTACATCTGTTTTGCTTCCCCATGTTCTTAGTATAACTATTTTATCATCAAAGTTCTGTAAAATCCTGTCCGCTTTGAACCTTATAGTAAAATACCCGTGTACCGGTACAAGAGCAGTATGTACAGTATATACTGGAGATTGCGCCTGTGGTGTTATGGAAGGCTTTTTAGCATAAATAAAATTAATGGTATCATAAAGATCTTTTTCGCCAAGTGTAATTTGAAACCCATCTCTTTCAAATATATTCACAAAACCAGGGTAAAATTTTTGTTGAAAAGATATATCCTGCTTATATCTGTTTTCATTTAATTGCCCACGTTTTACATCAAATTGTAAAATTGAAGAATTGCCATAAGC
>DASYOS010000083.1:0-2147 GCA_036007525.1 Chitinophagaceae bacterium
CTGCTTGTTGCTGAGTTGGAGTTTGCGAACTTGTAGGCCAATCAAGGCCAAAATGTGTAGTGATCCAAGCGCCACGAAGCTCACGTTTAGCCGATTTTTGCGCAAACGCGGGAAGAAAGAAGCAAAGACTAAAACAAATAGATAGTATATATTTTATCATAAGTACGTTTTGAGTTAAATATTTAATAGTATAAAACAGAAGATTTTACAAGATATAATAGTAGTTATGCATCTTCTTCAAATATGTAAATGGGAAAGTATAAAAAATGTGGCAATAAAAGAAGGTTTCAAAAAATTCAAACGTGTGAAATGTTTTTTTACACGGTGTGCGATTAACTGACAGGGAAACTCAGGGAATGATGATTAAAATTATTGGTAATTTAGATTAGATTGTCTGGGTTTCATTTGAAACCTATCTTTTTTACGGTAACTTACTGATTCAGACCATGGGGTTCTTCCGCTTGATCAAAAAACTGTATTCATTAATCAATTGAATTGATTGCTTTTCTCCTCATTCATTGATATCATTAATTGTAAACAGAGGGAGATTGTTTTTTTAAGCCGAGAGATAGGATAAAAATAAAAAAACCTCGCCGATAATAGCGAGGTTACGTTGTGGGAGCACACGGGTTCGAACCGCGGACCCTCTGCTTGTAAGGCAGATGCTCTAAACCAACTGAGCTATGCTCCCTTAAATTTTTTCCGTAGGAATTCCTTTGGAAGGATTGCAAATATAGGCTGCGAATTGCAATTTTTAAAATTAATATGGAAATAAATAGAAACCAGTACTGGCAAGGAGTTTAAAGAATTTGATATCTGCTTTAAGTTATCCATTCGATGCCTAAAACTAAGAAGGAGAAATAACATTATGCAGCCTGGCCAGCGTATTAAGATCCAAAATATTTTTACATTTTAGCTTCCCTAATATTCTCGCTTTATGTGTACCAAGAGTTGATGAGTGCAATGTAAGTTTACTGCATATATCAGCTGAAGATTCGCCATGTACAAGGTGTTGAACAATCTCAAATTGACGGGGAGATAAATCATCAAAAGGATTTACTGAATTACCATTGCCCTGCAGATCATTTAATAAGCTTTCACTTAATTCTGCACTTAGGTATCTTTTATTGTTTAATGCGGTAGTAATAGCCTTTTTTATTTCATCATGTGGTGCATCCTTCTGCACATATCCCATTGCTCCCATTTTTAAATACCGCTTTGCATAAATCTCTTCTGAATTCATACTTAGCATGAGAATTTTTGAATTCGATTTTAATGCAAGTATATTACTTACCAACCCGAAAGAATCGCTGTTTGGCATATTCACATCCAGTATAAGCAAATCATAGTCATTTTGCTTTATTTTTTCAAAAGCAGAATCACCATCCTCGGCTTCATCAATTTTACTATGGGGCAGAAAATTTTGAATTATCATTTTCAGACCGGTTCTTATGATGGTATGATCATCAATAATTAATAGGTTGGGCATATGATTATTTTTTAATTATTTAAAAGTTTTATGTTGTTATCAGTTATTTTTTTTTCACTTTGGGCGCTCTTAAAAAGTACTTCCAATTTACAACCCGTGCCAACAGACGATATTATATGAACTTCGCCATTGTACACTGCAACACGGCTTTTAATATTCTTTAATCCTATACCGGTGCTCCTATCAAAAGTGTTAAAGCCTTTGCCATTATCATTTATAATAAGCAACAAATCATCCTTATGATGCTTTAATTCTATTTCAGCTTTTGTTGCTGCAGCATACTTTAAAATATTATTGAGCTGCTCCTGTACTATCCTGTAAATAGTCTGTTTTAAACCAGCCCCGAATGTATCGTCCTCATAGTTTGGGCATGTAAAATCAATTGCAATATTTTCTATAAGAGATATACTTTTTATCAACTCCTTAATTGAGTCGCATAATGTTATTTCTTTATCGACCACGCCTACGAGAGCATGAGACAGCTTTCTTATCTCTTTCATTGCTGTAACAACATATTCATGGCCTTTTAAAATGAATTCATTTTTATCTCCTTCACAGGAAAGGCTATGATTGAGATATAATTTGGAAGCTGCCAGAAGCTGGCTTACATTATCATGCAGCTCTTCACCAATTTCAGTTCTTTCTTTTTCCTGCGCAT
>DASYOS010000084.1:0-2269 GCA_036007525.1 Chitinophagaceae bacterium
AAGCTTCCGGAGTAACCTCTGCTTCGTCAACACCTAATTTGTCAACAATAATTTTTTTAACTCTTGACGCTATGTCTGACATGATGGTAAAGTTTAATTTTTAATGGTTACAAAAATATACTTTTTGTGATAAAAAAAAATAATAAGTAAGAAGTTCAAATTTGCTTAAAAATAAAAATCATTTGCCACCTTTGTTGTCCAAAAATACTAATGCCAAAATTTACGAATAAACTTGCAGATGAATCTAGTCCTTATCTTTTACAGCATGCACATAATCCTGTAAACTGGTATCCCTGGGGAGATGAAGCATTGCAAAAAGCAAAAGAAGAAGATAAGCCCATACTTGTTAGCATTGGTTATTCCGCCTGCCATTGGTGCCATGTTATGGAACACGAGAGTTTTGAAGATGAAGAAACGGCAAAGCAAATGAATGAGTTTTTCATAAATGTAAAAATTGACAGGGAAGAACGGCCTGACCTTGATCAAATTTACATGGATGCTGTACAGGCTATGAGTGGAAGTGGAGGATGGCCATTAAATGTTTTTCTTACACCGGATAAAAAACCGTTTTATGGAGGCACGTATTTCCCCCCCCAGAGGGCTTACAACCGGGCATCGTGGAAGGAGGTTTTACAAGGAGTATCTCAATTATTTAGTGAAAAAAGACAAGAGGTAGAAGCGCAGGCAGAAGAACTTACACAACATATTGGCCGCTCCAACGTTAGCCCCACAGCAAAAAAAATCTCATTAAATATTTCTGAAGAAGAACTTTTTACAAAGCAACAATGTGCTGAGATCTTTGAAAATATAATGAAGCAGGCTGATAAGCAATGGGGCGGTTTTGGGAATTCCCCGAAGTTTCCGCAAACATTTACTATTAATTACCTGCTACGATATTATCATTATACAAAAAATAAGGATGCTTTACAGCAGGCCTTCCTTAGCCTTGATAAAATGATACAGGGAGGTATTTATGATCAGATAGGAGGCGGATTTGCAAGATATTCAACAGATGCCGAATGGCTGGCTCCTCATTTTGAAAAAATGCTTTATGACAATGCCTTGTTGCTCCGCACACTAAGTGATGCTTACCTAATAACCCGTTATACATCTTATAAAAGAGCAATAGAGCAAACAATTGATTTTATTGAAAGGGAATTGATGGATGAACATGGCGGTTTTTATTCAGCACTTGATGCCGATAGCGAGGGAGAGGAAGGGAAATTTTATGTATGGAGTCTTGAGGAAATAACCAAAATATTGGGTAATGATGCAAAACTGTTTTGTGAATTTTATGATGTTTCACAAAAAGGCAACTGGGAGCATAAAAATATTTTGAGAGTCCTTACGCCTAAACCTGATTTTGCAAAAGAGAAGAATTTAGATGTGGCAGAACTTCAGGAAAAATTACTATCCGCTTCAAAAAAACTTTTAAAAGAAAGAAGCAGGAAAATTCGCCCCGGCACTGATGATAAAATATTACTTGGATGGAATGCTTTAATGATAACTGCCTTATGTAAAGTGGCGGCAGCGTTAGGTAATAACCATTATAAAAAACTTGCCGTTGCAAACCTTGATTTTTTATTTTCTCATTTTAGAGTAAATGATAAAGGTTTTGAATTTTATCATACCTACAAAAAAGGAGTAGCAAAATACCCAGCCTTTTTAGATGATTATGCGTATTTAATAGAAGCCTGCATTTGCCTGCAGGAAATTACATCAGATAATAAATATATTGAATATGCCCGGGGATTAACGGAATATGTTTTTGAAAATTTCACCTCTTCCCAGGAAGATTTTTTTTATTATTCAGGCAAAAAGCAAAATGATGTTATTGTACGAAAAAAAGAAATTTATGATGGTGCAGTACCATCAGGGAATTCTGTTATGGCTGGTAATCTTTTTTATCTTTCTGTAATTTTAGACAATACGGCGTGGAAGGAAAAGGCTATCGGGTTATTAAAGAGTTTATCAGATTTAATAATTAAGCACCCAACTTCTTTTGGTAATTGGGCATGTTTGCTTATTGATCTATTGGCAGGGATAAATGAAATTGCTATCTGTTGTAATGGATTTCAAAATTTAAGAGATGAATTGCACACTCATTTTATTCCAAATAAAGTACTTCAATGCACCGATAATCCCCGGGAACAAAATAATTACCCTCTACTGGCCCAAAAAGATATATCCAATAAACCATTGATTTACTTATGTCGTAATTATACATGTCAACAACCCGTAGAAATACTATCAATTATCAAACAAATAG
>DASYOS010000085.1:0-15824 GCA_036007525.1 Chitinophagaceae bacterium
TTTAATTAATCCTGCCATACGGAAGCGCCTTCGCTGCAATTGGCGCATATATCAATATTTTTTCTGCTGGTAGCAAGTTCTTTTCTAAACTGCTTGTAATTATCATTATGCCATATTTCTTTAAACGTTTGCGTTTTTAAATTGCCAAGTCGATGTGAAGCATCTTTATCAAAACAACATGGAACAACCAAACCGTCCCAGGTTATCACATTTGCGTGGTGCAACTTCCAGCAGGTATTTGATAATTTATTTTTAGCTATATAATTTCCTGCCTTATTTTTTTTGTAGCGACTGTATTTTTCGTTTACAGGAATAAGATTGTTTGGATCATTTTCATAATCATATACCTGTGCTGTTTTAAATCTTACCTCATCTACACCTACTTCTTTAGCAAGTTTTTTTATATCCTCTATTTGATGCTCATTATGCTTTACTACCAAAAACTGAAAGAATACAAAAGGGGTTTTGCTTTTTAACTCTCTTTTCCATTTAACTATATTTTTGGCACCTTCAATTACTTTATCAAGATTACCCCCGACCCTGTATTGCTCATAAGCATCCTGCGTGGTTCCATCTATGGAAATGATCAACCTGTCCAGACCACTTTCAACCGTTTTTTTTGCAACCTCGTCTGTTAAATAATGTGCATTGCTGGATGTGGCAGTGTAAATTTTTTTTTCGGTAGCGTATTTAACCATATCTAAAAATTCACGATTTAAAAATGGTTCGCCCTGAAAATAAAAAATGAGGTATAAAATATCCTTATGGATATCATCAATTGTTTGCCTGAAAAAATCCTTTTCCAGCATTCCTTTTGGGCGGGTAAATGCTCTTAAACCGCTGGGGCATTCCGGACAACGTAAATTACAGGAAGTGGTAGGTTCAAAGGAAATTGAGATCGGGTATCCCCATTGTATTGGTTTTTGTAAAATACGACCTGCTTGAAAACTTGTAAAAACTTTTATTGCATTCCAAACCCTTCGTAAACTTAGTTTACTTAAAAAATTTAAGCTATCGTTCAGGTTAACCTGTGGCATCGTGTAAAGTTACTGCCAAAAAGTATAAACATCGATTCCAATTAATGCTAATCAATAAGAGGAGTATTTAGTTGAATTCCGTTCTCCGCTACACCGGTAAGAGGTGATTTTGCATTAAATACCATTTTATTATTTATAAATTTATCATAGTTCTCAAAAACCACATTCATCGCAATAAAATTCATAACATAGGCTCTGGTTTCAGAGGGTAAATATTTTTTAATATCCCAGAAGCCAGCATCAGTTTTCCCTGACTTTCTTATTGCCTTACGTACATTTCCTGCTCCACAATTGTAAGAAGCAACCATCAACAACAAATCATTATTTAATTCCCGGCACCTGTCTTTTAAATATTTTGCAGCAGCTATCGTGGATTTAGAAAAATTTGTCCTGTCATCTCTCTTTTTGTTATTCGGGTCAGCAGCTTCATCTTCGTTCAATATATGTAATCCATATTCTTTAGCCGCACCATCCATCATTTGCCAATAACCTACTGCACCTGCACTTGACACAGCATTACTGTTAAATGCAGACTCAAGAGCAATTAATACTTTTAACTCCTGTGGAAGCTGATAACGCTTTAGTACCGCAACCACTTTTGGAAAAAAACTTTTTCCTTTTTTATAAATATTAATAATGTAATCTCTCTTTTTCTCACTAAATTCCTGCACATAATCTAACGATTCATCAATATGGTTTTGAAGACTTGTAGGGTAGTTAATACTAGTCTCTTTTACAATATCCCCAAACAAATTGGATTTATTATCTGTGTTATCTGCAAGTTGTGTTGTAGTATTATTTAAATCTAGTTTACCTGAAAATGACAAGGATATGACAATGAAAAAACTACATACGATTCTCGTTAAGAATTGATTCATAGATAGGTGTTTAAAGGTTGTTAAAAAAGAATTCCGAGGGGTTGTATTCCCTAATATTTAGGTAGTAAATTAATCTTGTTAAATCCGAATTTACATCATGTAAATAATGAGGTGCAAAAGTAAGTTGAGGGGCCTTACCATGGATAATTATCGCGTTAAAAACACGTTAAACAAAAAGTGGACTATATAGTACTTTAACCGTGCCAGATAAGGATTTTGGGGCTATTTTATGATAATTTTATAATATTTTGAAAGGAAAAAATATTCCATCTCCAAAGCAGTATTTAAGGTATTTATAGGTCTTATTGTTATTGCCAATGTAGTATATTACGCTACCTATTATTTTACACGTCCCCCACATATACTTTATCCAGCTTTTGGCATTGATATACCGCCGGATTATGTATTGCATGGCATTGATGTAAGCCGGTATCAACAGGTAATAAATTGGAGTGACGTAAAAGATATGCAGGTTGAAAATATCAAGATCGGATTTGCATTTATAAAAGCCACTGAAGGATTGAATAAAGTAGATGCTCAATTTAGAAGAAACTGGCTACACGCTGAAAAGGAAAATATTATTAAAGGCGCATACCACTATTTTACCGCAGGCAAAAGCGGTAAAGCGCAGGCAGAGAATTTTATTGAGATTGTGAAATTAAAAAAAGGCGATCTTCCCCCTGTATTGGATATTGAGAATACTTATGGAGAATCATTTATCAGCATACAGCAAAAAATAAGAGACTGGCTCCAAAAAGTAGAAGCGTATTATAAAGTAAAGCCCATTATTTATACCAATATTAGTTTTTATAATACTTATTTAAGAGGATCATTTGATCAATATCCTTTATGGATAGCACATTATCTGCAACCCGGCAAACCAAGGATAGCTATAAAATGGGCATTCTGGCAACATAGTGAAAGCGGGCATGTGAACGGGATAAAAAATATGGTAGATTTTAATGTGTATTCCGGTGATAGCGCAGAATTTAAAAACCTGTTGATAAAATAAATTCGGAACAGTAAGAATTATAAATACCTTCTTTACGGCGCCTAAGCAGGAAAGCAAACCCTAAATTATGCTAACTGTTTATTTTGCGGATGCCCGGTTTCAAACACACTAATATCAATGACCACTTCGTTTAAATGCTCTGTAATATATTTTTTGAAATTCTTTACATCTTCAAGCCACTCAAAAAAATTTTCGTTTGTAGCGTAAATTTCATCTGCATCATAAGAATAGCGAAAATAAAAGCTATAGTCATCCGATTCCATTTCTTCAGGTTCAGTTTCTGATTTTGCTTCAATTGCCAGGCCTTCTGATTTTTCATAGTTGATAGTCCAGGTTCGCCAATAAACCCCGGTTCTGGAAGTTTCTTTGCATTGTATTTCTATGTCGGAAATATCTAATGAGGCCTCCCAAAAAATACCTTCGGTCGGGTTTATCAAACTAAGTTCTTTAATTAATTCGGTTGCATTTTTTTCTTGGGTGGTTATATAAGGCAATTGGGTAAGAAAATCTAAGTACTGGTTTAATACTGTTTGAATATCTGGTAAATATTTTTTAATTTTTTTCATGATCTGATTATTTTAACTCAAATATCCCATAACTCTTTATGTTCCAGGCGAGTCTCACAAGGTGGACTCGCCGTCACTATTACCTCATCGCCGAGTCCCTTGCAGGAGACTCGCCTTAGACAAAATTTTTTATTGTTTTTGAAGTAAGTCATAAATAATTTTTCCTAAAGCTAGGAGAAACCCTGCTATTGATATGCAAAAGGTCCACCAATAAGTTCTAAAAATGCGTTTAGAATTTTTTACATCATACTTTAATTTTTCAAGATTTAATTTTTCTTTTTCAGCCGCCTTTTCTTGTATTTGTGCTTGAGTTTGATGTAGAAATTTAAAACCGCCTTTGTGCAGGAATGTTCGGGTTTTATAAGTTTCTACAATTGAATAACCATGGACACTTTTACCTACTACATTTTCTTCAATCGAATTCATTAAGATAAAAAGGGTGTTAGTATAATGTTTGGGATGATGATTAAAAATTGTTGTATCATACCAATAAAAATCTGCAGACCCTTTTTCGATAACTGTATTTAATATTATGTCTGCTTCTTCAGCCATCTCAAATGTCATTTCCATTTTATAAGTTTTAGGCTAACTTTTATTTAATTACGGATGTAATATTTCCTTAATCAAAAATTCCATAACTCTCTCTCCGCAATAAATCTTTTACTTTGATTGGAATAATTTCTATCTCACCAACTTTATCAAGTCGTTGAATTTCCTTTATGGCATCAGAAGAAAAATCGAAAGAAATAAAATATCCTTTTCTTCTTCCATCACGGCGGATGGCGCTTTCAAAGGAATCAATGTCGGGCCTGCCTGCTTTATCTCTTTGCTTTACCTGTATCGGGTAATAAATATCTGAATCACCAAACAGGTCTGTTCCAGATTTTTTCTTTTTTTCAAGATCGACAGGATATAATTTTCCATCAATTCCAAAATCATTCACTTTTATTTTGTTTGGAATACCGCCTAATGCAATCACCGCCCAATTCTCAAACTCAAATGGTGGTATATTACGCAGTTCTTCTTCTGTATGAGGCAGGTCGCTCAATTCAAAATCTTTTCCTTCATCTAATTTAAAAATATCCCAAAGCCTTTGCGCCATTACACGGCAGGCAGTTGGAGAAATATCAATACCTATCCATTTTCTTCCGAGCTTTTGTGCGGCAACTAAGGTTGTTCCGCATCCGCAAAAAGCATCGAGTACTAAATCATCTTTGTTTGAACTTAATTCTAAAATTCTTTCCATCAAAGCAATTGGCTTTTGAGTGGGATAACCAAGCCGTTCTGCGGCCTGTGATTGTACCGGTTTAATATCATCCCAAACACTATCAATAGGCATCCCTTCCTGTTCATCTAAATATCTTTTTAATCTTGGAACCGTGCCAGGTTTTGATTGAATTACTAAACCATCTTCATAAGCTTTTTGCATTCTTTCTTTTGTCCAACGCCAAACTCTTTTAATTCCGAGAAATTCATAAGTTAAATTTGGTCTATCCGGATTCGGATTTACTAAGTCCCCAAGTGAGTATCGTCTTCCTGTTTCTGGTTCAATATGTTTAAAAAAATCTTCAAGATATTCTTTTGAATGCGGACGATAGATTCTATTGAAAGTGTAATCATCAGATTTTGTATAATAAAAGATAGAATCATGATTGTTAGGTAAAGAGCGAAAGGCAAGTCCTTTTGAGTTTGTTCTTTTCCAAATAATATGAGTATGAAAATAATTTGCGCCGAAAATATCATCAAGCATTATTCTTACATACGAATCAGCATGCCAATCACAGTGATAATAAAAGCTTCCTGTTTTTTTAAGAACACGATATAGTTCTTTAGCCCGTGGACGCATATACTCTATGTAAGCATGGGCATCACCAAAGCGGTCGCTAAAGGCTCGCTTCTCTGCAACATCTCCCCAAAAAACTTCGTAATTCCGGTTGCTGTTAAATGGCGGATCAATATAAATTAAGTCAACACTTTCATCAGGAATCTCATTCAGCATTTTTAAATTGTCGCCGCAATAAATGGTGTAAGGTTTTAGCTGGTGCTTTGGCATAAAAGATTATTTTCTCTTTTTTAGTAAATCTAAAAATAATATTCTTAATCCAATCAAGTTTATGTTTAGGGAAAAGGGGAAACTAACTCTACGTCTTTGCGAGGCGCAATAATAAATTTGCAATTTAATCTTCTTTCCTGTGCCGAAGCAATCTTATATTAAACTTTCCTATGAGATTGCTTCGCCTAAGTTTATAACATTTCATTTCTTCTTTTTAAAAGCCGGCTCGCAAAGACGTGGAATGTTTGTTTGGCAATCTTATAAAAAATTATAAATCCTGAATGTCTTCCCACAAATCTTTCCATGTTGGATTCATACTTTGTATCAAAATATTTTTACTATTTCTGCTCCCGCCTTTTATTTGTTTTTCTCTTTCAATAGCTTCCTCAATTCTGTGGAAAGTTTCAAACCAAACTATTTTATTACAATTATACTTAGCTGTAAAACTTTTAGGGTAGAACTGAGTTTTATGCTCCCATATTCTTGCTCTTAGGTCTGCGGTTACACCTGTATATAATACTTTATTGTATTGATTGGTTATAATGTAAACGCATCCACCGTATCTCATTTTTGTGATTCTTATGAAATTGCAAATGTATTATAAGATTGCTTTCCCGAATAGTCGGGACAGGCTGTCGTCGTTCCTCCTCCTCGCAAAGACGTGGTACCTTTTATTTTGTTGAATTAAATTTCCTTGCTCAAAAGCTGCGGGATAGAAATGGAAAACCCGGTGAAGGTTTGTGCAAAGGTTTTGTGCCGGATTTGTAATGAATAGCCCGAACAAACGGATGAGTAGAATTACCAATGCTCACAGCCCAAAAAAAATTACTTTTGCCTCCTAATATTTTGACTATGAAAAAAGGACCTGTTTCTGAATTTATAGAACATCATTATCGGCATTTTAATGCAGCAGCTTTAATGGATGCTGCAAAAGGTTATGTAAAGCATATTGATGAAGGTGGAAAGATGTTGGTATCTCTTGCAGGTGCCATGAGCACAGCAGAGCTGGGAATTTCTTTTGCTGAAATGATACGGAAGGATAAGGTAGCTATTATAAGTTGTACAGGCGCAAACCTTGAAGAAGATATTATGAACCTGGTGGCACACAGTCATTATAAAAGAGTTCCTAATTACCGTGAGCTTACACCACAGGACGAATGGGATCTTTTGGAAAATCACTACAACCGTGTTACTGATACTTGCATACCAGAGGAAGAAGCTTTTAGAAGATTGCAGCAACATATTTATAAAATATGGAAAGATGCAGAGGATAAAGGAGAAAGATATTTTCCACATGAGTACATGTACAAAATGTTGCTGAGTGGTGTATTGGAACAGTATTATGAAATTGACCCTAAGAACAGCTGGATGCTTGCTGCCGCACAAAAAAATATTCCCATAGTAGTACCGGGATGGGAAGACAGTACCATGGGGAATATTTTTGCATCTTATATTATTAAGGGAGAATTGAAAGCAAGCACGATGAAAAGCGGTATTGAATACATGGTTGAATTAAGTGATTGGTATAAAAATAATTCTTCAGGTAAAGGTGTTGGGTTTTTCCAAATAGGTGGTGGCATTGCCGGAGATTTTCCTATTTGTGTAGTGCCTATGATGTACCAGGATCTTGAAATGCATGACATACCTTTCTGGAGTTACTTCTGCCAGATCTCGGATTCAACAACTTCTTATGGTTCTTATTCAGGTGCCGTTCCCAATGAAAAAATTACCTGGGGCAAACTTGATATTCATACACCAAAATTTATTGTAGAAAGTGATGCAACTATTGTTGCTCCATTAATATTTGCATGGGTGCTGGGATGGTAGAAGCCCCCCCTAAATCTCCCCCCAAAGGGGAGACTTGCTAAAGCACATAATGGCCGACTGTTCTGATTTCCCCATATTTTAAAATCTTTTAAACCCCTGCGAAAAATGCTTTGAATTTATAAAGCTGGTGATAGAATGTTATTACAAATTAAGTAAACTGCATTTTAAGTCTCCCCCAAGGGGGGGGAGATTTAGAGGGGGCTTGGCTTTCTAAAATTTAAATTGGAAACTTCCCAAGATCCCAAAGGTGGGCACATTTCTATTCTCTAAATAATTCAACCTCCACACTGCATCTATTCTTAGTACTTTAAAAATATTTTCTATCCCCACACCTGCTTCCATATAAGGAGCTTTGTTAGGCACAGTAAAATGATAAGGTATGGTGGCATCATAAAATCCATTGGCAATTTTATTGGCTTCCGTCATATTGCCCATCACTCCTTTGAACGTAGCCAGTGAACGCCATTTTAATTTTTTAATTGCAGGGATATGATTAAATGGAAAGGCGCCAAAGTTTTGCTGCAACAAAAGGCTCGCATATTTGTCAGCAATAAATTCATAACGGTTCATATTATTAAAAGCATAAGTATTATAATAATAAGTGTCATTCCCTTTTTGAACATCCAGTAATAATATTGGGAGTATACCTTTGGTAATACCGCCTTGCAACGTATATGATAACTGGCCAAGCCTTCCGTCAGAAAAATCATGCTGGATGTTTATATTCCATTTATTATAGTTGAAGTTGCTTTTAAAAAAGCCATTGTCAATTTTAAAACCCTTGGTATATGTAAGATTTATTATCGGGTAATTGCTTCCAAGGCTGCCTCTTCTAAAATGCTGTGTAATAAATTTTTCTTTATATACGTACCGGAGAGTAAAGGAAACCTCGTTGGTTTTATAACTGTTGTTAACTCCAGGTTTGGTCATAATGAACGGCGTAAAATTATCATGTGTATAGTAAACATTAAAAAACGGGGTTAAGGTAGATGACCTGGCTTCTATCTTTGCGCCAAACCCATTTGCAAAAAATTTGTTGTATAAAATATTTGCCTCCTTATTATTAACCAATCTTGTTTCCGATGATTTTATTCTTCTTAAAAAAGAGGCCGCTACAGAATTTTGATCAAACTCATCATCGTTATTAAAAGAGGAAGCAATATCATTACGGTATCGTAACCTTAATGAGCTCCACTGCTTTCGGTCTAAAACAAAAAGAGAACCTACGGAATAACGTACCTGTTTATCTCTGGTAGAAACACCTACATAACCTTTTAATTGAAAATTTTTATTAAAACGCCAATTCGTTTTTCCACCGATGCCAAACCTGTTTCCCTCAATTATATTGTTTGAATAAAAATTCCAGATGTATCCTATATCAATTTTCCCCACTGTATAATAGCCGCTGGTTAAGCCATCCACTATTTTTGTGTATTTAACCACAGCGGGTATTTTGGTGATAGTATCCATTAAAGTATATACAGATTGTTCCGATTTGCTTAATGGCTCAAAGCGGTTAGCGACCCAATAAGATGAATCTGTGTTAAGGCCTGCCAATGAAGAAATATCTTTCAATTTTTTATTGAAAACCGTATCAATGGAAGGATTATTAATATTAAAATTCTGAAACAGCGTCGTCTTTCTGGCTATTACCCCCATTTTTTTCATGGCAGGTATGTTGAGGTCAATAAATAAAATATTTCTTGATGGTAGAAATTTTTTCCCGTCTGCTGCTTCAAAATTTTGTGTTATTTCAAACTTGTTCACAAAATTTATGCTTGCACTTTTATCCATGTGCATCGTCATGGATTTAATTTCATAAGATGTATCAACTATCCACATAAAGCCATTAAAAGTATTTGTGCCATATTGTATTTGTGAAAACTGCACCTGGATGCATTGGTGACCATCTATCAACATAGTATCATTGATATTATACTTATAAAGATTTAAAGCATTGTCAGCTATGGGGCTTATAAAATTAATATCCACTAGTTTTATCAGGTTGTCATAAACATTTATTTTTTTGTACAGGCCATCTATATAAGTAAGAATAGATTCATTATCAAGCCCCGAACTTTTTATGGCACTGTAATCATACCTTTCATTTTCAGGATTTTTTTTATAATAGAAGTCGGCAATAGTTTCAGATAAATAAACAGGTAAATATTTCTGTTTATCAATTGTGCTGTCCATGTTATTAAACAAAAACTCCAGCGGTTTTAGTAAACGGTTATTTTGTATTTTTTCGGGGATGTTTTTTATATCCAGCTCAACCTTATCATATACCCGTGATTGAAAGTTGTCATTTTCATAAACGTTATGCTTCGATTTATTTTTTATTACCAACCTTACCAACCGCTGGGCTCTTGTATATTTCGATTTTGCTGAAATTGTTACCTCTCCCATAGAGCCAGCAGATGGCTGCACTTCAAAAATGATTGCCTGTATTTTTTCTTTTGTCACAGGCTTATAAACGGCAGTGTATCCCACCATTGAGATTGCAATAGAATCAATCCTGTCAGAGATGGTCATGTTGTAATTTCCATTTTCATCAGTAATTACCCCATTACCGGAATGAAGTGCATATACACTGCAGGAAGAAAGAGGCAGCTTTGTTTTTGCATCTATAACTTTTCCCGAAACTATTCGCAATTGTGCTACCGATTGACAGCAGAGTACAATAAACAACAGGAATAAATAAGGTGTTTTGTTTTTTATAAGGAGGCCCATAGTTCGATCTAGGTAAAATTAGCAATGCAAGTTAACTAAAGAATTGCCCCAAATTAGAATGGTGCAAGAATTTTGTTTCAATATTAAGAAATTGTAAAGTCATTACCATGGCTGTTAGGTAACAATAAATTAATATAGGTTTGCTTTAAAGCGGCAATCATGAGTAAACCCGGCAAAATTTTACTGGCGGATGACGAACCGGATATTCTTGAAATAGTAAGCTATAATCTTACAGCAGAAGGGTATGAAGTTGTCTGTGCAAAAAATGGTAATGAAGCTATATCATTAGCAAAGGAACATCTTCCTTCTATGATAATTCTTGATATAATGATGCCGGGGAAAAATGGAATTGAAGTATGCAAAATTTTACGGCTGCAACCACAATTTAAAGAAACGGTGATCATATTTTTATCTGCGCTAAGCGATGAGGGCACTGAAATACATGGATTGGAAACAGGCGCTGATGATTACATTACAAAACCCATAAGCCCTAAAGTATTAATAAGTAAGGTTAATGCATTATTTAGAAGAGTTACAAAAGAAGGCGATAGTATTTTGCAACTCGGAGATTTATCAATCAATAGAGAAAAATATAATGTCACCTATAAAAAAACTCCTATAACGCTGGCAAGAAAAGAGTTTGAATTGCTTTCGTTGCTTGCTTCCAAACCGGGCAAAGTTTTTTTACGCAATGAAATATTAGAAAAAGTTTGGGGTACAGAAGTTATTGTTGGTGATAGAACTATTGATGTGCATGTTAGAAAAATAAGACAAAAAATTGGCGTGGACTGTATTTCAACAGTTAAAGGTGTAGGGTATAAATTTGAAATGTTATAAGCCTGGAGGTGTAAATGTTTTTTAATAAAAATTTTTCGGCACAACAAATTGCCGCCCTTACCGCTTTGCCTTTAGCTGCTGTAGTAGGGGTTACAGGATATTTGTATCATGAAAGCTGGATGGTTATTGCAATAGGAGTTACAGGTTTTTATATTCTTGCTTATTTGCTGGTAGCATTTATGCTGCGTAAATTTATTTATCGTAAACTTAAGCTGATTTACAAGCTCATTTATCAAACTAAGGCCACCAAAAAAGAAGAATTTTATTACAACAATATCTTACCACAAAAAAGCATTGATGAAGTTAGGGAAGATGTGGAAGTATGGGCAGCACATCATAAAGAAGAAATAGAAGAACTACGGGAGAATGAAATTTTTAGAAAAGAGTTTTTATTGAATTTATCCCATGAATTAAAAACGCCTGTATTTGCCATACAGGGATATGTTGACACGCTGATAAACGGGGCATTGGATAAACCGGAGGTAAATAAAAAATTTTTGGGTAATGCTGCAAAGAATGTTACCCGCCTTGTTAATCTTATTAATGATCTGGATGAAATCTCAAGGCTTGAAAGCGGAGAGCAAATATTATATAAGGAGAATTTTATAATTCAGGATTTGATAGAGGATGTGTTTGAAACCCTATCTATTAATGCAGAAGAAAAAAAGATCAGTTGTTATATAAAAAAGGGCTGTGAGATACCTTTAAGTGTGTATGCTGATAAAGAAAAGATAAGACAGGTGCTTATTAATCTCGTAGATAATGCAATTAAATACGGAAAGGAAAATGGAATTGTTGAAGGCAGCGTATATCGTATGGAAGGTAAAAGAATATTAATAGAAATTACGGATGATGGCGCCGGCATTTCTGAAGAACACTTGCCCAGGATATTTGAAAGATTTTATCGCACTGATCTTGCCAGAACCCGAAAAATAGGCGGCAGTGGTTTGGGCCTTTCCATTTGTAAACATATTATTGAGGCACATGAGCAAACAATGCATGTTCGCAGTAATATAGATGTAGGCAGCAGCTTTGGCTTTACACTTCAGAGCATGCGAAATTAGATTGATATAATTATTCAACTCCCCCGTTCCCTTTCCCTTTCCATTAAATATTTTCGCAAATAACGCTTTACTTTGTTACATACATTGTGGAAATTGAATTGTTATTAGAGAATGTAAATTGGATGTGTCATCACAAATAATTTTTTATGCAAAGCAGTCGGGAATTCAATAAAAAATACTTTAGTAAACTGCCTTTGAGATTAATATTATTATTGCTGCTTTTTACAGGCGCCATTATTTTATTTGTCGCCATTATGCATGAAGTTCTCCAGGAAGAAGAAGTAGGCGTTGATAATTCTATATTCAGTTATCTATCCGCCAATGTAATCAATACCCCGCTTACCGGTTTTATGAAAGCGTTAACCAACATGGCTTCAGCTACCTTTTTACAAATTGCATATGGAGTTTTATTGATTTTTTACCTGGTGAAAAAAAATTGGAAAAGAGCGCTTGAAATTGGCGTAATTGGAATTGGTGGCTTTTTGATAAATTATATTATGAAGCTGTCTTTTCACCGGCTTCGTCCGCCACATCCTTTAATTGGCCCTTTAAATAATTTTAGTTTTCCAAGTGGCCACGCAACTTCTGCTTTTATTTTTTATGGCTTACTCACATACCTGATATGGAAATCTGATATTGCGAAGTTGTACAAATATTTAATAGGTTCAGTTCTAATTCTTTTCTCACTTCTAATTGGTTTTAGCCGTATTTATTTAAGAGTACATTATCCCAGCGATGTATTGGCAGGATTTTGTATTGGCTTTGCATGGCTTATCCTCACTATTTGGTTATTTGAACGTTTAAAGAAAAAATCAGATAAGGAAGTTCGTATTGAAAGTGATGTAAATGGGGCTGACATAAAAAAATAGGAAAACGTTTTGCGCTTTCCTATTTCAAAAAAAATGAAGTTAACCCGTTGGCGGAGTTATTTGTTTCTATTGTTTTTAAGGCTCGTAGAGCCGAAATATTGGTAGTTATTGAAATTTCCGTAGGTTTCCAAAGCTCCGTAGGAGCGACATGTTTAAATATATCGCTCCTACGGAGCTTAAATAATTAATGATTATGGTTTTTTTCTACCGATATTTTGCCTCTCTGAGGCAATAAAATTTAACTCCGCCAACGGGTGAAGTTAATTAACTTTTAATATCCCAGGCTGTGGGCATCTCTTCTTTTAGCTCATCATCATCATCGTCATTTGGCTCATCATCAATTTCATTTTCTTCATCAGCTTCTTTGTGAGAAACAGCAGGAGTTTTTTCTCTACCCGTGCTGGTATTTACATTTTTTAGATCCTCTTCAGAAATGGTATCATTAATATCACTTAAATGCTTGTCAATTTTATTTCTTGTAGCCTCATCTTGGGGTGGTAAGTCATGATCATCTTCGTGTGACTTTTCAATATTTTTTTCCATGATTTTTAATTTATTGTGAATATTTAGTATTAAAAAATGTGCCAATTAAAAAAAACTACCCTGTAAAATTAATGGGCGGTATAGTTTTAAAAATATTATTTACTTATGAATTTCAATTAATATTTTGTCCATCCTTTAAACCAGGTATCTGCAGGGCCTACAGCTCCTCGGTAAGCAACACTTGTAAAACCACTTCCGGTATTTGCAAAACTAGCTCCAGATAAAGCAGGTGAACCCGCAGCAGGAGTAAAATCAGGTGTTGCATAATTAAATGGCGCTGCTAACATCACATCACTGGAATTGGTCAATATACTATTGCCGTAAGCAGGCGTATTAAACCAGGCTAAAATACTTGCATCCGTAGCTCCTGTAGGTGTAGTGGGGCTTGGTGAATATTTTACCGGGGTATTGCAGCCTGCTACAATTGTGTTTTGTATCAATAAGCTTGCAGGAATATTATTATCAGTTGGCGTGCCTTTGCTCGCATCTATTAACACTCCCTGGGGCCAGCCCATGATAATAGAATTAAAAAGATTCATAGCAGAGTATCGACGTATTTGTGCTCCGGCAAGAAACAAGCTGTTACCAATATTATTTAAGGTTGCCCTTGGACCCACAATCGTCATATTGCTAAATATAACTTTTGTTTGTGGGGTTATAGTACTGCCATTTGCATCATTATCACTTTCAAAAGCTTCAGATTTTGAAATATCAGCAATGCTTGAATCTCTAAGCGAAATTCCAAATTGTATTTTACCATTAAAACCATTGTCAGTATCAAAATCATCATCCAGTGTTCTATAGGAGATGAGGTGTTTGCAATTTACTGTACCACCAAACCATTCAAAAGAATCATCGTTTGCATAGGATACCTGTACATAGTCAATGATAGTTCCGCTACCTACACCTCCCATTGTTAATCCATTAATTTCTTTATCCGGTAAAAATGCATAACCCGCATATTCAATACGAACGTAGCGAAGTATCCCGCTGTTATCTACAGGGTTTTGATTCTGAGTGATTGGCGTTCCATATAAACCCAGGCCATCACTGTTATTAACACCACCCTCTATTTCGCCAACTCCTTGCACACCGTTGAATGATGAGTTGGTAGGTGCATTGCCCAATATTACAACGCCGGACCAATCACCTCTTGCCGGGGTTGCAGCTTCAGATGTAAATACAATAGGCTTATCTGCAGTTCCATCTGCAATTATTTTGGCACTACGGGTTATAACCAAACCTCCCTGTTTGTTTAATTCACCTACTATTTTAGTACCAGGTTCTATAGTGAGGATTGCACCGTTTGTAACATAGACCAAGCCTCGAAGCTTGTAAGTAAAATCAGCTTTAAGTGTACGGTTGGCTGTTATCCGTCCTTCAAGAATCGTATTTTCAGTTGTTCCGCCCACAGGGGGTGTAACTGGTGTTGTTGTACTGCCACCATCAACTTCAATTTTTCTACAACTCATGGTTATTAACCCGCTTAAAGCAATTAGATAGAATAGTTTTTTCATTGTTTGATTTTTATAAATTTTCGTATTGTTTATTTGATGTTATAACTAAAGGAAAGGGAAACATTCGTTCCATATTTACGATTGATCGCAATTGCATCAGTCGCCTCATCATACTTTTTATTATTGTTTAAGTCATGATAAAATCTTGCATTCAGATTCAAAATATCTGAAAGATTTAATTTAACCTCTCCCCGGTTTTTCGAAACTTTTTTTGCTATCTGAAAATCAAGTAATCCACGTGGAGCTTCCCAAACAGGTGGGTAACTATCATTAATTGTTGAGCCATTATTTGTGCTGTTGCCTACATAATAAATGCGCCGGCCTATTTGGTTAAATAATAAGGTAGTATTCAGCCCTAATTTTTCCACATCATATTGAACGCTGAAATTTACGAGGTAAGGGCTTTGCCCCTGCATAGGGCGGTTTAAGCCAGGCACTTTGTTATATATGTAAGACAGATTTCCCTGAATAGTGAAATTTTTAAAAGCTTCATTAAAATCAAGCTTCTTTCTAAATTCAAACTCAGCACCCAGGCTGTTAGCTTTGGGAGAATTGATGTAGTTAAATGTGCTGCTGCTTCCGGCGCCTGTTTGGTTAAAATATAATTCAATAGGGTTTTGAAAGTATTTATAAAATACACCTAACGTAAATAATTCCCCGGCCTTTGGATAAAGTTCATACCTCAGGTCACCATTTGTAATTTTTGTGCGCTCTAATTTTGGCTCACCTGTTACAGTGGCGCCTAAATCAAAATCATAAAAACTAAAGGAGCTTAATTCTCTAAATTCGGGACGAACCACAGTTTGAGAACCTGAAAGCCTGATGTTTGTTTTATTATTTAATTTGTAAGTGATATTTACACCAGGCAGATAATCTGTTTTTTTACTA
>DASYOS010000086.1:0-27270 GCA_036007525.1 Chitinophagaceae bacterium
GACGATGATGCAGCAAAGTCGGTTATAAAAGAACAATATAAAGATGTTTTAAAACGAGCATTGCCTAACGAAGACGTAAATGATACTAATTATATTTTTTTAAGATTTGTAATTGATTATCTACCAAAAGGTTTGATAGGATTGTTGATAGCTGTTATATTTTTAGCTGCCTGGGGAAGCATTGCAGCAGCATTGAATGCACTTGCATCCTGCACAGTTGTTGATATCCATAAAAAATTTATTAATAAAGATCTGACGGAAAAAATGGATTATCGCATTTCTAAAATGTATACTTTTTTCTGGGGTATATTCTGCATCGCAGTAGCACAGTTTGCAAGTAACCTGGGTAATAGTCTTATAGAAACAGTAAATATATTAGGTTCATTATTTTATGGAGTAATCCTGGGAATATTTTTAGTTGCTTTTTGGATAAAACAAATTAAAGGGCATGCTGTTTTTTATGCAGCGCTCATTTCTGAGTTATTGGTTATACTAATTTATAAAGCTGATGTGATTTCTTTTTTATGGCTGAATGTAGTTGGTGCAGTGCTTGTTATTATAACAGGTATTGTATTTCAAATGTTATTTGCTGCTTATGCTTCCCATAAAATAAAAGCGCCTCCTCAGATTGATTGAGAAGGCGCTTTTATTCGTTAGATGACGACCCTTATTACGTATTTATTATTTCAGTTCAGCGATCAGCTTTTCATTCAATCGCACATAATCATCATTCTTTTCTTCACGTGCCATATCCATAGATTTTTGTGCTGTGGTTTTGGCTTCCGCTTTTCTGTTCAGTTTTGCTAAGGCATTGGCTTTTTGATGATAGATCCAATAACCTTTTGGATTTTGTTCAATTGCCTTATCAAACCACTGTAAAGATTGATTCATATCTTTTCCGTTCTCCATATAATACATTGCAGATTGAAAGTAAGGACGGCTATCCTTGTTCATTGCATTATCGATCTGAGCCATTATTTTTTTATCAATATCGGTGGTGATAGGAATCGCAACTGCTGTTTTATCCCACATAATGTGAAGGTCAGTGCTTGTAGGTTTTATATTGGCAAATTGCATGGTAAATGTTTCCACAGGTTCATTTATTTTCATTGGTGTTACTTTAATACGGAAAACATCATCCTCTTGTTTGTAATTAGTGCCCCAATTGGCCGACCCTTTATTGATAACGATTTCCCATTGTTTATCACCAGGAACGGTATATAAAGCATATTCACCCGCCTTTAAGGCTTGACCCCCAATCATAACGTCATCATTAAATTTTATTCTGGTGGCACTGTTAGCTCCGGTGCGCCAAACTTTATTCCATGGAACCAGATCACCAAAAATTTTGCGACCTTTCATCGCAGGACGTGAGTAAACCAACTCTATTGAAGACAGGCCGAAATCCTGTTTAATGGTTTGGGTTGGCGAAGGCGCCGGCATTTTAACCTGTGCAAATGCAATTGCAGTGATAGTGCAAATTAAAAGTGTAGATAATAATTTTTTCATTGTTATTGTTTTTAAGTGGAGCAAAAATAGTCTATTCAAAATAAATTTTTATGGTTTGATATAATAAACGGTTTTGAAGATATTGGCTTTGTGAATTCAGATTTTCAGTGTATCCCTGCAACCCAAATAATCCAGCTGCATTTCCTTTATTAATAGCAATTTCCAGGTAGCCTGCAGAATTGAATAAAGCAAGTTTTTCGCTTTCTGTTACATCTGCATAGGTGTCACTTATCTTATCAATTATTTCATCTCTTTTAAAAACTATTTTAAAACTTCTTCCTTTACGTTGTTCCTCAAATTCATCCTTAGTAATGTTGATGATAACATTTTCAAAATTATCTATAAAAATAATCTGACCTTCTATCCAGTTATTGCCAAGCAAAGCCCGTAAATGATTTTTTACCTGGATGGAAATATTTGCATCACCCATATTAGCAAAGGGTTCGCCTGCCAATAATTGGTCGAAAGCATTTGCAAAAACTGAAGCACAGTACAAAGTATTTTTTTGCGCTGATTTATTTAAGGAAAGTGCTACTATATTTTTTGGCATCTCCTCTAATATCATTGTAATTAAGCCATTATCTGCACAGCCTATGTATTGATCATTATGTTCAATTAACAAAAGATGTTCTGGTCGCTGATCAAACAAATTCACTAAAACAATATGAAATGTTTTTTCCGGAAAATTTTTAATTGCATTTCTGCATACATACGCTGCCTGCGGGTAATTAAATGGCGAAAGATTATGCGAAATATCTACAATATTGAAATTTGGATTTGCGCTTAGCAGTTGCCCTTTAATTGCGCCAACAAGAAAATCCTGTGAGCCAATATCAGATGTTAGTGTTATTAAGGGCATTTTAAAATTTCAAATTTTATCCCGCAAATTGGAGTGATAAAATCATTTAATTAATTCTCCGTTTTTAAAAAAATGCTTTCTCACCAGTTTATCTGCCCACCCAGGAAAAAATTTATTGATGAATACGGTTTGCTTACCAGTAAAAGTCAATACCAAAGTACGTTTTCTTTTTACAATTGCATTTACAATATGCTCAGCGCATTCTTCAGCACTCATCATTTTTTCTTCGTCCATTGGCGATTCTCCATGTGGCATTGCTTCTTTATTCAATGCCATATTTCTAATGTTAGATGTAGTAAAGCCAGGGCTTACCCACATAACATTTACTCCTGTATCAAGCAATTCTGTTCGCAATGCTTCCAGCCATCCATTTACAGCATGCTTACTTGCACTATAACCGCTTCTGCCGGGTAAACCTCTGTAGCCGGCAATAGAAGAAATGCCGACAATAGTTCCTTTGCTTTTAACAATATCATTCAGGGCAAACTTAGTGCAGTAAACAGTTCCCCAAAAATTTATATCCATTACTTTTTTAAGAGTGGTAAGGTCTGTATCTTTTACCAAAGCCCTCATAGAAATACCTGCATTGTTAATCAGGACATCAATGGTGCCAAACGCACTTATTGTACTATCAATAAATTTTCTACAATCCTCCTCGATACTTACATCTGCAATAACAGTATGTAAAAATTTGTTTGAATGTTGAACCTGAAGATTGTATAAGTTATCCGGATTTCTTCCACAGGTCGCAATTTTAGCTCCCCGTTTAATCAGCGTTTCCAGCAAGGCTTTTCCTATACCATCAGTTCCTCCTGTTATGGCAACTACTTTATCTGTAAATGAATATGGCATAATTAATTATGGACAAAAATAGGAGAGAAGATGATGGGAAAAAACAAAAGTTCCGGCTCTCTAGTATATCAGGTCAATTATCTTTCTTTTAAACTTTGATACAAAACGTTTTTACCTTATTTTTGCCAACCTTTTAAAAAAGAAATATCGATTCGGTAGCTCAGTTGGTAGAGCAATACACTTTTAATGTATGGGTCCTGGGTTCGAGTCCCAGCCGGATCACAAACACTTCATAAACGAAGTGTTTTTTTTGTTACTTTTCTTCAGACTATTAAATCTTTAATTTTTTTAAATATTCTGCATCTGCTTTTGCCGCTGATAAAGGAGTAGTGCCTTCATATTTTTCCTGCTCTACTATATAATATTTCATTCCGTTTTCTTTTGCAACTTTTAATATTTTTTTAAAATCAATACTGCCGGTTCCTAAATTAACTGAAACCTCTCTTTCGCTTAGTGGAGCTCCCTTTTTTCTGTCTTTTATATGACATAATTTAAAACGGTTTGGATATTTCCGCAACCAAGTTTCAGGATTCTGTCCGCCGGTTACTGTCCAATAAATATCCATTTCAAAATCTACTAAGGCGGGGTCTGTGTTTTCAAGCAAAACTTCCTGAGGAATAAACCCACCGGTTCTTTGCGTAAAAGTCTGGTCGTGATTATGATAGGCAAACTTTATCCCATTTCTTTTACATATTTCTCCTTTCTCATTTAATAATTCTGCAGCTTTTTTATAATCGCCTCTATCCATCCCTTTTTCGTTATCGAGGCTACCAAATAATAGATATTTCATTCCTATTTCAGCAGCATCCGATGCAGTTTTTTCAAAATCTTTCATTCCGCAATGACTCGCAACGATCTGCATTCCCAGGCTATCCATGTATTTTTTGAATTCGATATTTGTCATTCCCCAAAATATGCCTAGTTTATTATGAGGATAACTTTCAATTTGTTTATACCCCATCTCAGCAACTTGCTTCAAAACACCTTTTGGATTATTTGGCATTACATCACGAAGGGTATAAAGTTGTAACCCAAATTCTTTTATATTTCCTGAACTGCCGAGCATGGAAGAAGAATTACATCCCAACAATTTTCCGGTTATAGCGGTTAAAGCAAATCCTGTTGCGGTCATTTTTAAAAAATCTCTGCGTTGGTACATGGTATTTAAAATTTAAGCGAAGGCTTTATCTCCTTTTTTATAATCAATACATGCTTCAAATTTTCCGGGTGTTTCAACATAGCGTCTTGCTTTTGTACATCCAATTTCTGAGGTAAAATAGCCAAGCATACTTAGTTCTTTCATCATGCGGAAATAGTGAGATGGCTCTTCTTTCTTTTTATTCTTCATGTATTCTTTTTGTTCCTGATCTAGTTTTACCAAAAGATCGTGGCGTTGCTGATCATTAATCTTCATAAAAGAATTATCATATGTTTTCTTTGAAAGATCATTCAGCTTATTCATTCCATCATGAAATATCTTCTGATCTTTTTCTTCATAAGAATCATTTATCATCACTGTCATGAATTGTCCTACCATAGCAGCTTTTGCCCCCGGTGTTGAAGTTTGCGGTAAAATAGTATTAGCAATTTCATCAAGATATGCAATGTCATCTGCGCTAAAATTTCCTGTAGTCCCAGTATTACTTTTACAACCGGTTAAAAAAGCATTTCCGCCAACAATTGTTCCCCCCAGCAGGAGCGAAATATATTGTACTGCTTCTCTTCTGTCCATAATTTTATTTTTTTAAAGAGAGAAATTATTTTTAAAGATTCAAACTAAATCCTTTTGGATATTCACGCTTTACGAATTGATTTACATCATCAAAGTTGGTAACTCTCATATTTTCATTATCCCATAAAAGTTTTATGCTTCTGCCTGGATAATCAAACCCTTTTCCGGTTGCTTTCGGCTTCCGTATATCAATACCTCTTATTGCAAGGTTAGCCATAAGTAATGCTTCCGTTAATGGACCTGCTTTTTCAAAAGGCGAACTAACTTCCTTATTTCCCAATCCTGCAATGCATGCTTCAACCCACTGAGCATAATGCCCCTCAGCACTGCCAGGCACCCTTATCATTCTTTGTTTTACTTTCACTTCCTGTGTTCTGCTGGTGGGCAATAACCTCGGATTCTCAGCATAAGTACCGCACATCATTTTACCTTTTGTACCAATAAATAAAGTTCCATTTCCACCTCCCGCAAAAACTTCATTAGCTAATAATTCATCTGGCCTTTCGGGCTGAATACCGCCATCCATCCAATGAACAGTTACTTTATCTTTTGTTTTACTTGTTTTAGGAAATGTAAGAATTACATGGCTTGAAGGAGGACAGCTTTCAGGAAAGTAACCACGCTTAAATTCATCAACATATACGCTTCCAACACTAGCCTGCACGTCATTTGCATATTTTAAATCCAGTACAGTAAAAGCTGAAGACATAATATGACAGCCCATATCTCCTAAAGCACCGGTTCCATAATCCCACCAGCCCCGCCAGTTAAACGGAACAAGTTTTTCTACATAATTTTTATATGGTGCCGTTCCTAACCATAAATTCCAGTCTAAAGTTTTGGGCACCTCTGCTTTTTGAGCAGGCCACGGAATACCCTGCGGCCACACCGGTCTGTCTGTCCAGCAATAAACCGTATGCACTTTTCCAATAACACCGGCTTCATACCAGTCCACTAATTGTCTAACACCATCACCGCTTTCGCCCTGGTTACCCATCTGAGTAACAACCTTGTATTTTTTAGCAGCATTGGTTAATATCCTTGCTTCATAAATATCATGCGTTAATGGTTTTTGAACATATACATGTTTGCCCAATTGCATAGCAGCTAGTGCAGTAACTGCATGATTATGATCGGGTGTGGAAACTGATACAGCATCAAAGTTTTTTGATTCTTTGTCAAACATTTCACGCCAGTCCTTATAATATTTTGCTTTGGGAAAACTGTTAATTGATGTTGCCGCTCTTTTCTCATCTACATCACATAAGTAAGCAATATCTGCTTTACCGCTTTTATAAAAATTTGCAATGTCACTTTGACCTTTTCCCCCAACACCTACGCTTGCAATTAGCAGCCTGTCACTGGGAGCAACAAACCCTTTTCCCCCTAAAACATGTCGGGGAAGAATAATAAATCCTACAGCTGTTATTGCTGTGTTCCTAAGAAAATCTCTTCGAGATGCTGAAAAAAAATCCTTTTTGTCGTCAGTCATAATTTTAGTTTTTGCTAATTAAAGATTTTGTTTTTTCAATTCACTAACAGCATGATCAACAGCTCTTGCTGTTAACGCCATGTAAGTAAGTGATGGATTAACGCATGCTGCCGATGTCATACTTGCCCCATCTGTAACATAAACATTCGGCGCATCCCATACCTGGTTCCATTTGTTAAGTACAGAAGTTTTGGGATCCTTTCCCATACGGGCTGTGCCCATTTCATGAATCCCCATTCCCATAGCATAATCATTATCAAAACCCGTAACATCTTTTACTCCCGCTACCTGTAACATTTCCTTCGCATCTTCTATCATATCCTTCCTCATCTTAATTTCATTTTCTTTTATTTCACAATCTATAGCAAGTACAGGTAATCCCCATTTATCTTTTTTAGTTTTATCAAGAGAGATTTTATTTTCATGATACGGCAGCATTTCACCAAATCCGGTAAATCCAATAGACCATGGGCCCGGCTCTGAAAGTGCATCTTTAAATTCACCTCCAATATTTAGTTCAGCAATTTCACGTCCCCATCCTTTTCTGCTGGCCCCACCCTGGTATCCAAAGCCACGAATGTAATCGCGTTTATCTCCAAATAGATTTCTGTAACGTGGGATATAAGGCCCATTGGGCCGGCGACCAAAATAGTATTTGTCCTCGTAACCTTCTATAATGCCGCCGGCTCCGCAACGAAAGTGGTGATCCATAAGATTGTTACCCAGCTCACCACTACTGCTGCCGAGCCCCTCAGGCCAAACATCGGTTGCTGAATTCATCAAAACCCAAGTGGAATTTAATGTAGATGCATTGAGAAAAATAACCTTAGCAAAATATTCATATGTTTGATTTGTTTGCGCATCCAAAACTCTTACGCCGGTAGCTTTTTTTGTATCCTTATCATAAATTATTTCTGTAACTATACTCCAAGGACGCAATGTTAAGTTTCCTGTTTTCATTGCCGCTGGAAGCGTGGATGATTGTGTACTGAAATAGGCGCCAAAAGGGCATCCTAACCAACATTTATTTCTGTATTGGCAATCGGTTCTTCCCTGAATGGGTGCAGTGAGATTTGCGCTTCTGCCCATTATCATTCTCTTGCTTTTATAATGAGCATTCATACGTGCTGCCACGTCTTTTTCTACGCAATTAAATTCCATAGCAGGTAAAAATTCTCCATCTGGTAATTGTGACAAGCCTTCTTTGGAACCATTAATGCCTGCAAACTTTTCGACATAGCTATACCATGGTGCTAAGTCGTTGTAACGGATAGGCCAGTCAACTGCTATACCATCTTTTGCGTTGGCTTCAAAATCAAAATCGCTCCAGCGATAGCTTTGTCTTCCCCACATAAGCGAGCGTCCACCCACATGATATCCTCTGTACCAATCGAACCGTTTAATTTCAACATAAGGGCTTTCTTTTTCATTTACCCAATAATCCAGATTTTGTTCATTAAGCATATAATCCCGCTTAAGCACAGGGTAATCTTTTATCATTTGTTGGGTACGTCCTCCCCGGTGAGGAAACTCCCACGGACCTTTAACTGCATTTACATAATCTTTTACATGTTCAATATTCCTTCCTCTTTCCAGCATGATTGTTTTTAAACCTTTTTCGGTAAGCTCTTTCGCAGCCCAGCCACCTGAAATACCTGATCCAATTACAATTGCGTCATAAATATTTTCTGGCATAGGAGGAATTTTAGTTTATAGCTATAGCTTATTAAATATGTTCAGACATCACAAATTTTAATTGCTTCTTTTAGAGAACTGACCTTGTTGTTTCCGGTTGGAATAAATTCCTGTGCAACATAATCTTTAAATCCTGTTTCTACTATTGCTTTCATTATTGCAGGATAAAAAAGTTCCTGTGTTTCGTTTATCTCATGTCTGCCCGGTACACCGCCTGTATGATAGTGTCCAAAATATTGTTGATTGTCCTTTATTGTTCTTATAACATCCCCTTCATCAATCTGCATATGATAAATATCGTACAACAATTTGAAATTTTCTGAATTAATTTTTTTGCATAATTCCACTCCCCACTTTGAATTGTCGCACATATAATCTTTATGATTAACCTTGCTGTTCAGTAATTCCATTTGTATGGTTACATTTTTCTTTTCTGCTAAAGCTAAAATTTGTTGTAGCCCATCCGCACAATTTTTTAACCCTGTTTCATCATTCATTCCATTTGCGTTGCCGCTAAAACAAATTAAATTTTTATAGCCTGCAGCTGCTACCAGTTCAATATGTTCTGTATAATTTTTTATTAAGGTAGAATGGTATTGTTTATCGTTCCACCCTTTCGTTAAGCTGATTTCAGCGCCGTTACACATTGAAGAATAAATACCATGTGCCTTAAGTATAGGCCAATCTTTAGGCCCAGCCAGATCTATTGCACTAAACCCAATTTTTTTTACAACATTACATAATTCATCAAGGGAAAGAAAGGAGTATGTCCATCTGCAAACTGAATGATTGATGTTACCTTTTAATTTATATTTTTCAACTTCTGTATGTGATGCAAAAGAAGCTATAGGTGCCGCAATAACAGCAGAGGCACCAAGCGCAATATGTTTAAGTAAAGTTCTCCTGCTTTGTTTTGAACTCATAATATTAATTGTTCAAACTTTGATCGGTTATTTTTTCGTTTTTATCATTAAAGAAAATTGCAAACAATAAAAAAACAGCAAGGGCTATTCCAGATGGTATGAGCCATATCATTTTCCAGTCAAAAGCTGTTTCTGAAATTTTGTATGCATCTGTAATAAGTCCTGCTATTTTAAAACCGATAAGCATACCTACGCCATATGTTGCCAGGGTTATTAATCCTTGTGCTGCGCTCTTGTATTTTACTCCTGCTTTTGCATTAGTATAAATTTGGCCAGCCACAAAAAAGAAATCATAGCATATGCCATGTAAGGCAATTCCTATAAGCAACATAAAACTTAATTCTCCCGCATTTCCGTAAGCGAACAAAGCATAACGAATTGCCCATGCAAGCATCCCTGCCAATATGGTTTTTTTAAATCCAAATTTTTTAAAAAAAATGGGTAACATTAATAAGAATAGTACTTCAGATATTTGACCAATTGTCATTTTGCCTGTAGGGTTTTCAACGCCGATGTTTGATAGAAAGGGATTGGCATTTTGGTAATAAAAAGCTAAAGGAATGCAAATGAGAATAGAGGCTATAAAAAATAAAGCAAAGTTTTTATCTTTTAATAATTTCAATGCATCTAAACCTAATACATCAGATACCTTAACTTTTGTGCCCCGTGGAACTTTGGGCGGAGTTTTTGGCAAAGTGAAACTGAACAGGCCCAGGATCAATGAGGCGATGGAAGCCATCAAAAAAGTATTTCTCATTAAACCTGCTTTTATTGCAGTCTCAGAATCCCATAGAAAAATAAAACTGATTAGCAATCCCGCAACAATCCAGCCTATGGTTCCCCAAACTCTTATGCCTGAAAATTCCTTTTCCGGATCATTCATTTGATTAAACGAAATTGAATTTACTAAAGCTAGTGTAGGCATATATAAAATCATATATGCTAAAGCGTACGGATAAAAAACGGCTATTTCATTAGCTGAATACATCTGGTACATTAGAACGGCACCTGCCAGATGAAGAACTCCAAGAATTTTTTCCGCATTAAAATATTTGTCTGCAATTAATCCTATAATAAAAGGTGCTACTATAGCTCCCCAGGATTGAGTTGAAAATACTGACCCAATTGATGCACCGGAAGCATGAAGATTATTGAATAAAAAAGTGCCTAAGGTGACAAACCATGCTCCCCAAATAAAAAATTCGAGAAACATCATTGTGGAAAGTTGAAGCCGTGTAGTTAGTTTCATCATTAATTAATTAAATGATTTAATTATGGAGGTGTTAAATGTACTATTTTTAGAAACATACAATTTTTTTTTTTAAAATATAAATTAAATTGAAAATATTATATTGTTTTTAATTTAATGTTCTACATTCATGATGAATTTTGATTTTTTAAAAAATTACAAACTGCTATGGGTGACTTCCAAATAAAAATTCAGCCAAAAAAATATGACGCAATTATTGTAGGATCCGGCGCTGGCGGTGGTATGGCTACCTATGTATTAGCCAATGCAGGTTTAAAGGTTTGCCTAATTGAGGCAGGTCCAATGTATGATCCGGCAAAAGATTCCCTTCAATTAAAAAACGCCTGGGAATCTCCTCGAAGAGGTGCCAGTACTAAATTTCGCCCCTTTGGCGATTTTGATGGATGCTACTGGGGCTGGGAAATTGATGGCGAACCTTACACTCAGGCAGAAGGTACAAAATGGGAATGGTGGCGGGCCCGAATGCTCGGCGGACGCACAAATCATTGGGGTAGAATTTCTTTGCGGTTTGGACCTCAAGATTTTAAAAGAAAAAGTATTGATGGCCTTGGTGATGACTGGCCTATTAGTTATGATGAAGTAAAACCTTACTACGATAAAATTGATAGTTTATTGGGTGTATTTGGAACCAATGAAGGGCTGGTTAATGACCCTGATGGTATTTTTCTTCCACCTCCAAAACCACGCTTGCATGAACTGTTTATAAAAAAAGCTGCAACTAGCATTGGCATACCGGTTATTCCTTCACGGCTTTCTATTCTTACAAAAAAAATTAATGATGATCGGGGAGTATGTTTTTATTGTAAACAGTGTGGACGCAGTTGTAAAGTAGCTGCCGATTTCTCTTCCTCATCTGCATTAATAATTCCTGCATTAAAAACCGGTAATGTTGATCTTGTTACTGATTCAATGGTACGTGAAGTATTAACCAACAGAGAGGGTTTGGCAACAGGTGTATCTTATGTTAATAAAGAAGACATGCAGGAATACCAGGTTACCGGAAGAACAGTTGTGTTGGCAGCAAGTGCTTGCGAGTCAGCAAGATTGATGTTGAATTCAAAATCTCCACGTCATCCAAACGGGTTGGCTAATTCAAGTAATGTAGTTGGTAAATATTTACATGATTCTACCGGTGCTGGCATGGGTGGGGTTATTCCTGAATTATTTAACCGCAAGCGCTACAATGAAGATGGGGTAGGCGGAATGCATGTTTATACACCCTGGTGGCTTGATAATAAAAAGCTTGATTTTCCTCGTGGTTATCATATTGAATATGGAGGAGGCTTTGGTATGCCTTTGTATGGTTTTAACTGGGGGATAGAAAGTTTAAATGGCGCTTATAAAATAAATGGGAAGCAAAAAGAAGGCGGTGGCTATGGCACCTCTTTAAAAGAAGATTACAGGTATTTTTTTGGCGCTCAAATTGGTATGGCTGGTCGCGGAGAAACCGTGGCAAAAATTGAGGATTATTGCGAAATCGATCCCAGCGTAGTTGATAAATATGGTATCCCGGTATTACGGTTTCACACTAAGTATAGTGATTATGAAATAAAGCAGGCTAAGCATATGAAGGAAACATTTTCAGAAATTCTTCATTCTATGGGTGCTGTAATTACATGGGGTGGAGATGATGGCCCGGAAAATAATTATGGGTTGCTTGCTCCCGGAAAAATTATACATGAAGCAGGTACTGTTCGTATGGGTAACGATGCAAAAAATTCCCCATTAAATAAATGGGCTCAGGCACATGAATGTAAAAATTTATTCAATGTAGATGGAGGCATGTTTGTATCTCAAGGCGATAAAAACATCACGTGGACAATTCTTGCATTATCTATGCGGACTTCAGAATATATTGTTGACCAATTAAAGAAAAATAATATTTAATTGTGAGTAGGAAATAATTAATAGTGATTTTAAAACTGACAGCTTACATCAATCATTTGAAAGTTCTAAAATAAAAATCATGGATAGAAGAAAATCTTTAAAAGCGATTGCCTTAGGAACAGTATCAACAGGCTTGTTACTTGATGCATGTAAAACTGCTGATAAAAAAGAGATTTCAAAAAATGCTGGCACTTCTAATACGGGCATTAACCGGATGAAGGAAGAGGCGGCAAATGATAAGGCACTAAATTCCACAACCTTCTTTACCGCTCATGAAATGGCAACCATTACAATTCTTGCAGACATCATAATTCCAAAAGATGATGTAAGCGGGAGTGCTTCTGATGCAAAAGTGCCTGACTTTATTGAGTTTATTGTGAAGGACATGCCTAAACATCAGGTACCCATGCAGGGCGGATTACGCTGGTTAGATTTGCAATGCCTAACACGTTATCAAAAATCTTTCGCAGCATGTAATAAACAGCAACAATTAGAGATTGTAGATGCTATAGCTTATCCCAAAAAAGCAAAGCCTGATATGAAACAGGGAGTTGCTTTTTTTAGCCTAATGCGAAACTTAACGGCATCCGGGTTTTATACAACTGAAATAGGTGTTAAAGATGTTGGGTATATTGGTAATGCCCCCAACCAATGGAATGGAGTACCGGCTGATGTTTTAAAACAATATAATCTCGCTTATACAGAAAAAGAATTAAAAGAGTGTGTGAGTTTTTAAAATAAACACATACATCTGCACCTGTATTTATAATGAAAAATAAAGTAATCTATCTTATTTGTTTTCTGTTGAGTGCAACATATTATGTCACTGCACAGCAAACGCCTAAGCCAGAAGACACTGAACTTTATTCTCCGATTCCTAAAATTGTTTCTCCCGGAAAAAATAATGTTGCTCCATCGGATGCAATTATTTTATTTGATGGTAAAAACTTAGATCAATGGGTTTCTACCAATGATACTTCTAAGCCCGCTAATTGGAAAGTGGAAAATAAAATGATTACAGTAAATAAAAAAAGCGGTAACATACAAACCCGGCAATCTTTTATGGATTATCAATTGCATTTAGAATGGATGATCCCACAAAATATTACTGGCAAAGGTCAGCTGCGTGGTAATAGTGGTTTGTTTCTGGCATCAATAGGTAATGGTGATACCGGTTATGAATTGCAAATATTAGATTCCTATAAAAATTCTACTTACGTAAACGGACAGGCAGGAAGTGTATATAAACAATATCCTCCTTTGGTAAATGCCAACCTACCCCCGGGTGAATGGCAGACATATGATGTAGTGTGGACAGCTCCCCAATTTAATAATGAGGGAACTGTAAAATCTCCTGCACGTATCACTGCATTTTTCAATGGCATATTAATACAAAATAATGTTGAAGTAAAAGGCTCAACAGTGTACATAGGTCAGCCTACTTATAAAAGACATGGTGCTGCTCCAATTAAATTACAGGCACATGGCGATAAAAGCGAGCCTATCAGTTTCCGAAATATTTGGATAAGGCCATTGAATAACTAGCATATAGTTTTTTAAATTATTTAAGAAAAGTGAGAAAATTACGAATGGGAATGATTGGTGGGGGTAAGGATGCCTTTATAGGAGCCATACATCGCAATGCTGCTAACACTGATGGTTTGATAGAGTTGGTGTGTGGGGCTCTAAGTATTAATAAAGATATTGCAGTAGATAGTGGCCGATCATTGTTTTTGCCTGACGATAGAATATATACAACCTATGAAGAAATGCTGCAAAATGAAAGTGAATTGCCAGCAGAAAAACGAATGGATTTTGTAACTATTGTAACACCAAATTTTGCACACTATACTCCGGCAATGGCTTGCCTTGAAACAGGATTTCATATAGTAATTGAAAAGCCGATAACTGTTACATTAGATGAGGCCAGGCAGTTAAAGAAAAAAAGAGATGAAACAGGATTACTGATTTGCCTAACACACACCTACTCCGGATATCCGATGGTTAAAGAAGCCCGGCAACTTGTTAAAAATGGTACATTGGGGAAGATCAGAAAAATTTATGTAGAGTATAAACAGGGTTGGTTGAGCAAACTTTCTGAAAGAGAAGGAAATGCACAGGCTGCATGGCGAACAGATCCCAAAAAAGCAGGCAAAAGTGGGGTGATGGGCGACATCGGCACACATGCGGCCCACCTTGCGGAATATATTTCAGGATTGCATATTACACATCTTTGTGCACAACTTAACACTGTTGTTGAAGGGCGTGCATTAGATGACGATGGAAGTGTATTATTAAAATTTGAAAATGATGTAAGCGGAGTATTAATAGCAACACAGGTTGCCGCAGGAGAAGAAAATAATCTTTCCATAAAAATTTATGGAGATAAAGGCGGGCTGGAATGGCATCAGATGGAGCCTAATAGTTTGTTGGTAAAATGGTCGGACAAGCCTGCGGAAATTTATCGGGCAGGCTCTGGTTATCTAAGTGATATTGCAAAAAATAATTGTCGCACTCCAGGTGGGCATCCTGAAGGGTACCTTGAAGCATTTTCTAATATTTATAAAAACTTTGCAATAACATTATCAGCAAAAATTAATAAAACCAAACTGCAAAATGATTTGATAGATTTTCCTTCAGTAGAAGATGGAATACGTGGCATGGCATTTATTGAGAATGTTGTTAAAAGTAACGAGTCAGATAAAAAATGGATAGAGCATAGTATCGGATAGATTAAAATAAAACACGCCAATGCGAACAATTAAAGGCCCCGGAATTTTTTTAGCTCAATTTATTGATGATAAACCTCCATTCAATGATCTGAAAAGTATTTGTCAATGGGCAAAAAATCTTGGCTTCGTTGGAGTGCAAATCCCAACAACCGATGCAAGAATTATTGATCTGAAGCAATGTGCAGAAAGTAAAACATATGCTGATGAATTGAAAGGCATGGTAAATGATTGCGGTTTGGAAATTACAGAACTGTCAACACATTTGCAGGGTCAATTGATTGCAGTTAATCCCGCATACGATAAATTGTTTGATGGCTTTGCACCTAAAAATCTTCGCGGCAATCCAAAACAGAGAACTGAGTGGGCCGTAGAACAACTTGGATATGCAGCAAAGGCTTCACAGAATTTAGAGTTAAATGCGCATGCAACTTTTAGCGGCTCATTATTATGGCATACCATGTTTCCCTGGCCGCAACGGCCTAAAGGACTGGTGGAGGAAGGGTTTATCGAATTGGCAAAACGATGGCTGCCGATATTAAACATATTTGAAGATTGTGGTGTAGATGTATGTTATGAAATTCATCCGGGAGAAGATCTTTTTGATGGCATCACCTATGAAATGTTTTTAGAAAAAGTTAATAACCATCCCCGTGCATGTTTGTTATACGATCCGTCACATTTAATTTTACAGTGCCTTGATTATTTATCTTACATTGATATTTATCACGAAAGAATAAAAGCTTTTCATGTGAAAGATGGAGAATTTAACCCTACAGGAAAACAAGGAGTGTATGGCGGTTATCAAAGTTGGATAAACAGGGCGGGGAGATTCCGTTCACCGGGTGATGGACAGGTTGATTTTAAATCTATATTTAGTAAATTAGCTATGTATAATTATCCGGGCTGGGCTGTAATGGAGTGGGAGTGCTGTTTAAAAAATCAGGAAGACGGGGCAAAAGAAGGAGCAGACTTTATTAAAAAAAATATCATACATGTAACAGAAAAAGAGTTTGATGATTTTGCCGCAACACCTAATGATGTAAATTTTAACCGTAGTATTTTAGGGCTGGAATAAATAATATTTAAGAAAAATAATCAGTATGAAAAAAGCATTTACCATTATTTCTGCAATTTTATTTTTAATAAGTTGTGAAAATGACGAAACAAAAAAAACATCAGTAACTGAAAAAACAACGGCAACAAACTCTGCGGATGCTGCAAAAGGGTTAGAACTGGTAACAAAAAGTGATTGCTTCACCTGTCACAAATTAACAGAAACCTCTATTGGACCTGCTTATGCAGATATAGCGGCAAAATATAAAATCTTAGATGAGCCCGCTATGGACTCAATGGTAAAACAAATTATTAATGGTGGAGCCGGCCGATGGGGAACCGTTCCTATGACACCACATCCCAATATGCCAAAGGAAGATGCACAATTAATGGCACATTATATTATGTCTATAAAAAAATAAATTATGTATAAGATGCCTTCTTTTTTACTTGCGGTAATATTTATTTATGGCTGCAATTCTACTAAAATTAATTCCATGAATACATCACCAAATATGCTAAGTAAGCAGGAAATAAAGGATGGGTGGCAACTATTATTTGACGGGCAAACTACTAATGGCTGGCATGGCTATGGTAAGCAAACTGTTCCTAAAGCATGGAAGGCAGAAAATGGTGCGCTACACCTTGATGCCGCAAGTAAAAGAAAGTATACAACAGATGAAGGCGGGGATATTGTTACTGATAAAGAATTTGAAAATTTCGACCTAAAATTGGAATGGCAAATATCCAAAAATGGTAACAGCGGAATAATATTTTACGTAAAAGAAGATTATATCAATGATACATTAAAATATCAAAACTCTTATTATACAGGTCCTGAAATGCAGGTACTTGACAATACCGGGCATAAGGATGGAAAAATATATAAGCATAAAGCCGGCGATCTTTATGATCTTATTCCTTCCGCAAAAAACGCTGTAAAACCTGTTGGTGAATGGAACCAGGTACAAATAATCTCCAACAAAGGCAAGCTTGATTTTTATTTAAACAATGAACACATAGTTAGTACCACAATGTGGGATGATAATTGGAGGAAAATGATTGCTGCCAGTAAATTTCACCAGTGGCCTGATTTTGGTACCTTTAAAAAAGGCAGAATTGATCTCCAGGATCATGGGGATGAAGTTTGGTATCGTAATATAAAAATTAAAAGACTTTAGATGCTCTTGAAGATATACGTCTTAGTTTTATCGTCCTGGTTTACTTTAACCTAAGTAACTCTATTTCAGTAATTTATTAGGCGAAATCGTTTGAAATAGATTAGCTTTACGAAATCTGTAGTAAAAAAACTATTACAAATAAGAACAGCTACTACCAATAGGAAGATAAACAATTACAATTGCGACGAAAAAACAAAGCATCTAATTATACTCTGACTTCGTCAGATAATGTGCCAATTCTCTCAGAGAATTTATCCATCGATGCCGTCCTCACAGATTCTGATGAAAAGGTTGATATAAAAGCCAAAGACCCTTCTTTACAAAAAGTATTTCTAACTAATATCAGTCATGAAATACGCACACCCATGAATGCTATCCTTGGCTTTTCAGAATTATTGGAAAAAGGAGACCTTGGAGAAAAGGAAAAAGAATATGTGCGACTGATTAAAAATGCAGGTGAAAAATTGTTGGGTGTCATTGAAGATATACTTGACATTTCAAAAATTGAAGCGGGTAAACTAGCTTTTGAGGAAGATAATTTTAGTATTCAGGATACTCTTAAATCGGTCAGGGAAAAGCTTAAAGACAAGGCAAAAGAAAGAGATAATGAATTATCATTCAAATGTGATGATAATGTTCCAGATGTTTTGCTTGGTGACCATGCCCGCCTTACACAAATTCTTCTAAACCTTACTGATAATGCAATTAAGTTTACAAAAAAGGGTAACGTACAAGTAACAGTAAAAGTTTTGAATAACCTGAGTAATAAGAACTCCTCTGTGATTGATCAAGTCAGGCAAGAATGGACTTTAGAATTTTCAATAAGAGATACGGGCATAGGAATAGATAAAGATAAAATGGAGCACATTTTTGAGCCATTCAGGCAGGTAGAATCCCCGTCCAAAAGACATTATGGAGGAACTGGTCTTGGTTTAAGCCTTGCAAAAGAATTAGTCGAGCTTCAGGGTGGCACTTTGTCTGTAATAAGTGAAGTGAACCAGGGTTCTGAATTTGTTTTTCGCATTACATACAAAAAATCGTCGCTAGAAAAACTGCCCATAAAAGTTATACAGGAGAAGTATGATATGGATGAATTGTGCAAATTAAAAATTTTATTAGTTGAAGACAATGAGTTTAATATCAAATTGATTTTAAGTATGTTTTCGTTATGCAAAATAAAAGCGCAGGTAGCAGAAAATGGAAGGATAGGTATTGAAAAACTTAAGGAAGAAAATTTTGATATCATTTTAATGGATATGGAAATGCCTGTGATGAATGGCTATGAAGCAACAACCATTATCCGAAAAGAATTGAAAATAAGTACTCCGATTATTGCTTTGACTGCAAATACTATGGCTGGCGAAAGAGAAAAATGCCTTCAATTAGGGATGAATGATTATATTACAAAACCGCTTGATGCAGATCTGCTTTATGAAAAAATGTATTGTGCAGTTTCAGAAGGTAAAAAACATCAGGCCATAATGCATGAACAGTACAATTAATCTAGATTATCTCTCTGCTTCAGTTGGCGGCCACAAAGAAATACTACTCGAGTTATTTGATATCTTCATAAAGCAAATACCCGAAAATATTGCCTCTTTAAATGAAGCTATATCAAATGCTGATTATCCGGCCATCAAACAAATTTCTCACAAGCTTAAATCAACGGTTTCTGTAATGGGAATTTCTACGCTTAAGCCTATCTTAGATCAAATGGAATTTTTAGCTACAGCAGATCATGAAGACTTGCGGCTTGATTCAATAAAAAAATTATTTGAACAGGTTAAAGAAATATGTACTATGGCCATAGAAGAAATTCTGTTTGAAAAAAATAGAATTAGTACTGTCAATTAATCTTCAATCCACAACCTCCCCAATATCGTATATTGATCATCCGAATTTATTTTTCTTGACAGAAATAGGTCACGTTAAAATATAACTATTATACTTACTTATAGTTAGTTATTGTTTATATTTGGGTAGCTAAAAAACAAAATAAACTTAAACAACAAACTGAATGAGTATAAAACAAATATTTGTAAAGCTATCGTTCAGGATTTTTTAATGTTTTTATGGGTCATCAATTATTGGATCTAATCGCAAAAACTGCGCATGTGGCAGATACTCTCAAATCTGATTTGGAAATCACACCAAATACTAGACTTGATATACTTATACCAAAGTCAAATTCTAGCACAGATATTGATATCACTTCTAATACCACCACTGCTATAACAAATAGTATGGATAGTTTTAAAAAAACTTCAGCTACAGGGGCTAAATTCTTCCCTGAAAAACATCATTCAAAAAGCATGAAAGAGTTTATTGAGGCAAAAAAGGTTGGGGTAAAAGAATTTATTGAATCAAAAAAAGAAGGCGTAAAAGAATTTATTGAGGCCAAGAAGGAAGATCTAAATGAATTTATTGATGCTAAAAAGGAAAATGTAAAAGATTTTATTGAATTAAAAAAAGATGAAATAAAAGAATTTCTTCAATCAAAAAAAGAAGAGATAAACGAATTAAGAATTAGCAAAAAACAAAAAGAAGATTTACTTCAATTCATTGAGATTAAAGAAGAGCAAATAAAGGGCTTTACCAGTACAAAAAAGGAGCAAATAAAAGAGTTTATTGCCACAAAAGCAGAGGTTGTAAAAGAACACCTGGCTACAAAAAAGGAATCAATATATGAATACATTGTAGCAAAGAAGGAAGAGATACAGGAGTTTATGCACCATAAGAGAAACAAGCAGGAAATAAAAGAATATACTGAAAGGAAGAAAGACGATATTAAAGAATTTATTGCTACAAGAAAAGAAGATATCAAAGAATTTGTTGCTACAAGAAAAGAGGATATTAAGGAAGTTATTATAACAAAAAAAGAAGCTATACAGGAATTTATAAATATTAAGAAAGAGAATATTCTAGATTTTATGAAGTTTAAGGATAGAAATACACCTGGTTTAAGTGGGGTAACTAATGAAGATGAGCAATCTGGAAAATACACTTTCGAAGAGTTTCCTAAAGATAAAATAGAGGTTAAGCCTGAAGAAAAGATAGATATTACCCTGCCTAAGAATCGGAGGCATGACTCACTTGGTAGCATGAGTGAAATTCATGTATCTGCCGATGGAAAAATTGATTTTACAGAGATTTTAGCACAGGAGCAGAGAAGCAGGGTCAGCGAGCCTATTGAAATACACAAAGAGATTCCCGAAAAAAACCTCTTACCTGAGGACAAGGAAGTTTCGAATACTTCTTCTGCTGAAGTGCCAACAGAAACGCCCAAGGCTATTCTTGCTAAAGATGTAGTAAATCCGGCACAGCGAGTCATCTCTTCTGAAATAACTCCGGAAAATAAAGAGAACATCCAAAAGCATATTTTATTAGCAGAAGATGATTTGCTCTTAAGAAAATCGTTAGCATTCTATTTGACTGATTCAGGTTATAAAGTTTCCCAGGCAGAAAATGGAATGGAAGCGGTGGAACAAATTAAAGCGACCAGGTTCGATCTGATGATAATAGACTTAAGCATGCCGTTTATCGGGGGTATGGAAATAATTAATATGGTTCATAATGAACTTAAATTAGCTACACCTATCATCGTCCTAACATCTTCCGGAGTTGAAGAAGTAGAATTAGAATCTTTCACAATGGGCGCAAATGAATTTATTTCCAAGCCCTTCAGCCCATCAGTTTTAAAGGCAAGAATAGATAAATTAATAGCGAAGTTTTCAACATAATATATTTACAAAAAGTAATTGATGAATTTTTTGTAAATAGAATAAATCTATGAAAGGGCTGAATAACTATATATTAGCTTTTATAATTCTAGCTCTCTTATCCTCACTTCTCTTTTTAACGTTACTATTAATAAGCAGGTTAAATAAAATCTACGAGAAAAGATTAATTAACCGGTATGTTCCAATAATTGATAAGCTCTTATTTTCTATATTATTTAATGATGAACCTGTACATAAAGTAATAGAATCAAATCTTTATCAAAGCGTTTATAAGCACAAAAGTTTTAAGAAAACCTTACTTGCAAGTATTGTAAAATTACACGAAGAATATTCAGGGGATTACAATGAAAAGCTGGAGGATTTTTACCATCAATCAGGATTGATCAAAATATCATTTTTCAAATTGAAATCAAAAGCATGGCACGAACAATGCGAGGGTATTAGAGAGTTAAGCCAGATGAACATAAAAGCAGGAATTTCGGATATCAAAAAATGCATTTGGCATAACAACGCTACTTTAAAATTAGAAGCACTTATTGCCGTGATAAGGTTGCAAGGGGTGGAGGGTCTTTCTGTACTACACGAGTATAACGAGCAAATTAATGACTGGATCCAATTGAATTTAATTTTTGAACTTGAAAACTCCAACCTTGAAGCAGTTGAATCTTTTTCTCATTTTTTGAAATCAAAAAACGAGTCTCTTGTAATATTTGGTTTGCGTTTAATTGCAAAGTTTAATCAGATCCAAAGTCTTGATCAAATTTGGGAATTACAGTTCTCTAATGCATCCGACAAAGTAAAAACCGAGGCTTTAAGAACATTGGAACGATTACCATCTATGAGCATTTATAATAGAGCTAAGAGTTAACAGATATTTCTATGTTATTAAATATTTTTATTGAGCGAGCAGTTTCTGTTTATAATGCAGTTATTTTCTTTTATGTAATATTAATCTCCTCATCGTATTTAATATTAGCGATAATTTCAATTATCACGCTTTCCAGATATTTAAAAGAAAATTCTTTTATCAATTATAAAATAATTTTATCATCTGATATGGCTCCGCATCTTTCTCTTATTGCACCCGCTTACAACGAAGGCAGGAATATTAAGGAAAATGTACATTCCCTGCTCTCTTTAAGTTATACTAACTACGAAGTTATTGTGGTAAATGATGGAAGTAAGGATAATACTATGGACGTTTTAATAAAAGCGTATGACCTGGAAGAAGTGAAGTATGATTTTACCGAAAAAATAAAAACACAACAGGTAAAAGCGATATATAAATCTAATAACCCCGCATTTCATAAATTGGTTGTGGTAGATAAATATAATGGCGGCAAAGCAGATGCGCTGAATGTTGGGATTAATGTATCGAGCAAAGCATATATAATTTGTATTGATGCTGACTGCATATTGCATAAAGATGCCTTATTAATATTAGCAAAGCCCTTTTTAGAAAAATCTGATGAGCATGTAATTGCCACCGGAGGAGTTATAAGAGTAGCTAATTCCTGTGTAATTAAAGGAGGTTCATTGCTTAAAATAAATGTGCCGACAAACATGCTTGCCCGTGTGCAAGTGGTAGAGTATCTAAGAGCATTTCTGTTAGGGCGTATGGCATGGAGCAAGTTAGATGGGTTATTGATTATCAGTGGCGCTTTTGGAATGTTTGACAAAGATATTGCCATAAAAGCTGGTGGTTACGATATAAAAACTGTTGGTGAAGACATGGAATTGGTTATAAGAATGCGGCGATACATGATCGAGAACAACTTAAAATATTCGGTTTCGTATATTCCTAACCCTTTATGCTGGACGGAAGCTCCTGAAACTTTTTCTATCCTTGGTAAGCAAAGAAGCAGGTGGACCAGAGGTACAATGGAAACACTATGGATCCATCGCAGGATGTTTCTTAATCCCAAATATAAAATCCTTGGCTTATTAAGCGTACCTTATTGGTTCATATTTGAGTACCTGGCCCCAATAATTGAATTTACAGGCTTATTGATAACCTTTGTATTTGCAATTTTGGGTATTTTAGGATGGAGCTATTTTTTAATGTTTGTATTGTTCGCCTATAGTTTTGGTATAATGTTCTCTATACTAACATTACTTTCCGAAGAATATAGTTACCATCAATACCCGAAGGTTTCAGATTTTTCGAAATTGCTGTTGGCAGCAATAGTAGAGCCAATTTACTTTCACCTTTTTATTGTTTATGCTGCCTTAAAGGGTAATTGGGAAAAGATAGTAGGAAGAAAAGGGTGGGGGGATATGGTACGAACAGGGTTTAACAAAGGAAAACAATCAACAGCTTAAAAAAGATATGGAAAGGATGAAATACAAGCAGGGATTGTTTAGAGACAATTATAATTTTAGTTTAGGGCTTGAAATGTTTTTTTAATGCGCAAAAGAATAATCTGGATATTTGTAATCTATATCTTGCTTACCCCTTTTTGGCTATGGCTGGCATGGCTTTACAAACCAATAAAGCCTCTTAATATTGCCATTATTGATAAAACGGTTTTAACCAAAAAAGTAAGGGAACATATTTCGTTTGATTGGTTGCTAACCAATATGAGGATTACAAAAAAAGACAGTAGTTTTTATGATCCCAACATTGATTATTTAGGTATTTTCCCCGAGAGAATAGACGAATTTGATATAAATAAAAACAAATATCAAATAAAAGGCCTTGAGCAATATTCTTATCAGCAGATTGATAGCATTGCAGAGCAACTTGACATGGCTTATTTTACTGATACCTATGGACTTTACTATAATGAATGGCAGGATAAAAATATTTTGGAGCATTCAAATCTTATTTATGGAGGGATGTCACCGGCAGACATTCATCTTCTTTCGGCTTTAAAAAGTAAGAAAAAATTAATAATCACTGAATTCAATGATATTGCTACACCTACCACAAAAAATATAAGAGATCAATTTGCAATTTTATTCGGGATAGAATGGACAGGCTGGGCCGGACGATACTTTGATGTACTTGATACTAATATTAATAAAGAATTACCTTATTGGTTAAAGAATGGATATGTAAAGCAGCATACAAACCGTTGGCCTTTTAAAAGAGCCGGGATTGCATTTGTACATGAGAATGGGCAAATTGAAATTGTAGAAAATGAAACTCATCTTGATTACGAGTATCCTCAAATTAAAAGCAATGAGAGCACCGTCAAGCGTTTTGGGGTAAAAGGTGATATGGATTATCCATATTGGTTTGATATCGTTCATACTTCACAGGACAATCAAATTCTTTCGTGGTATGAAATAAATTCCAATGCCAAGGGTGATTCTATTTTGCAAAGGAACGGAATACCCAAACGATTTCCTGCAGCAATCGAACGAACAAGTGATTGCAAATTTTATTATTTCTGCGGAGATTTTGCTGATAATCCGGTAACACAATGGCTTTCACGCTTAAGATATATTGATAAGATAAAATATTTTTTCACCGTAAGGATAAGTGGAACAGACGAAGGCCCTTTTTTTTGGAAGTATTTTGTGCCAATGGTGTCAACCATATTGCATGAGAACTTTTAGTTGATATATTGTACCGTAATGAAGAATGTTAACAGGTCAATCATTTTATTTGGGTTTATAATATCAGGAAGTATGGCGTTTGCTGAGAAAGTACAAAACAATTTTCCATGGAAAATTGTTTGGCAAGATGAATTTGAATATACAGGCCTGCCTGATCCGCATAAATGGGGATATGAAACGGGGCACATACGTAACGAGGAAAAGCAGTATTACACAAACGCCAGAAAGGAAAATGTATGGGTAGAAAATGGATGTCTTACAATTACCGGGAAAAAAGAAAAATATACTAATGCATTTTATAAGCCAGAAGATGAAAACTGGAAGTATAATAATTCGCATTCACAATATACTTCAGCGAGTATTAACACGCTGGGTTTAGCACATTGGCGGTACGGAAGAATAGAGATCAAAGCAAAGCTTCCTATAGGCAGAGGTATATGGCCCGCAATATGGATGCTGGGTGCTAACAAAGAAAAAGTAGGATATCCTGCCTGCGGTGAAATTGATATTATGGAATATGTAGGTAAGCAAACAAAAGACATTCATGGCACTGTGCACTTTACTGATGAACAAAATATTCTTCACTCCAGGGGTAGTATGATACAGAATGACTCACTTAACAAAGAGTTTCATTTATATGCTATTGAATGGAACAGGCATGGCATTGATTTTTATTTTGATGATAATAAATACCACAGCTTTAATATTGACTCTGCAGGTTTTGGTAAAAACAACCCATTTAGAAAGCCATTTTTTTTATTAATAAATTTGGCAATGGGAGCTAACTGGCCCGGACCAATTGATGATAAAATATTGCCGCAGAAATTTATTGTTGATTATGTAAGAGTATATAAGAAAAAGAAAACAAAACTTGGTAAGATTTTGCGATTATTCACAATAATTTAATATGTTCTTTTTTAATAAAAATAAATATTATATTTACTATGTGCTCACTTTAAATAGAACACCATGCCTAAAATCTTAGTTATTGATGATGATAAGGATCTGCTGGATGTAACCCAGTCCTTACTTACAAAACAAGGGTTTGTAGTTGAAACTGATTTTACATGGGATGATGCATTAAAAAAAATAGAAACTTTTGATCCGCAATTAATTTTATTGGATGTTTTTTTAAATGGGGTTGATGGCCTGGATATTTGCAAGCAGTTAAAATCTATGCCACACACCAAACATATCCCTGTTTTGATATTCTCCGCCTATCCAAGGGTAGCTGAAAGTGTTATTTACGAATATGGCGCAGATGATTTTATTGCAAAGCCTTTTGAAGTAAATGATCTTATCAACAAGATGCACTCTGTGTTATCTCAAACTGCAGGATTAGCTTAGCAGTATCTCCGGTATAAAATCTATCTATATCTTTCTTCAACAACTTTAATATGATGGTACACATGACCAATTAAGATAAAACCCAGGCTAAGTACCGAAGTGTTGTTATTGTTTGCACTTCCCTTTTGTTGCAGCACTCCATCAGAAAAGCTATTAAATAAATCTTCTGTTGATCTTCTTACATTAATAAATTCACTTGATAGGCTCTTCCAACTTCTTTTATTGGCGTTGGAATTTTCGGCATAAAGGTTTTCATCAAAGGATGGGAGAGAAGCAGTTTCTTTCCTGGCAAAGCACAATGCCCTGTAATTAAAAATTCTTTCAGTATCAATTGTGTGCTGCAATAGCTCCTTTAATGTCCATTTGCCCGGTGCATAGGCAAAGCCTGCTTTTTCTTCACTAATAGAAAGTAAGAAGCTTTCAATTTTAGGAAATTGATTTCTAAAGGCTTCTGACAGATCTTCTTCAGAAACCTGGTTTATATATTTCCCGAAATATTCGGGGTAATCATTGATATTAGGTTTGGGCATGAGTTGTGAGTTATGATGTTAGTTGTCAGTAGTAAACAGTCAATGATTGTTTAAAGCTACACATTCACTACTCACCATTTACCATTTAGCTTGTTATCCTTTTTTCTTCTTTACAATTGTGGGTTTAATAATAACTTCCGGTTTTGTAATTCTTTCTCCTTTAAGCGTAGCTGCAAGTTTTGCCGCTTCGTATGCGTTTAAAAAGCCTCCTGTTTTTGAAATATCTGACAGGTTTACTTTTTCATCAGAACCAGGTTGCTCCACTTTTTCACTTGCCGGTACTGCTGATTTTTCAATTACATATTTTAATTGCCTGGCACTAAGGTCAGGAAAGTATTCAAGCAAAAATGCTGCTACGCCGGTAACAACAGGGGCAGCCATACTTGTACCTGAAAGTTTTCCATATTTACTACCGGGAAGCGTAGAATAAATTTTTACTCCCGGAGAAAAAATATCTACTTCATTTTTGCCATAGTTACTAAAATTAGCTGCAAGCCCTCCGTTAGTGCCATCACCACTTGCACCCACTGTTATAAAAGTGTTTGATCTTCCTGTGCCATCTGAAAAAACAGGATTAGGAAAACTATTTATAGAATCAATATTTGTTGAATCATTGCCTGCGGCATGTACTAATAAAACACCTTTACTTTCTGCATATTTTACTGCATCATCAACCCATTTTTTTTGTGGCGAAAAATATTTGCCAAAGCTCATGTTTATTATCTGTGCGCCATTATCCACTGCATAATGTATTGCTAATGCTATATCCTTATCATGCTCATCGCCCTCAGGCACTACACGTACCATCATAATTTTTACATTGTCTGCAATGCCAGCAATACCTTTATTATTTTTTACGGCCCCAATTATTCCGGCGCAATGAGTACCATGCATTTCCCAGGCT
>DASYOS010000087.1:0-16170 GCA_036007525.1 Chitinophagaceae bacterium
AAAAAGAATTACGGTAAGTATTGCAAAATATTTACCCAGCACTATCTGCCACTGAGTTAAAGGGCGGGTTTGCAAAATTTCAAATGTTCCGGTTTTGTATTCATCAGAAAGAGAACGCATGGTAATAGCCGGAATTAAAAAGAGGAGTATCCAAGGCGCCAGTTCAAAAAATTTATCAAGCGTGGCATAGCCAAAATCAAAAATGTTGCTATCTTTTAAAATGAATAAGAAAAGGCCATTCACCAGTAAAAATAAAATAATTGTAATATAACCTGTGAGCGTACTGAAAAATTGGTGTAGCTCCTTTTTGGCAATAGAAAACATGGATGCAATTTAGGTTTTAACAAGAAATAAAAGTTCCCCCAATCTGCGGGCTTTTTATGGATTTTTTTTTATATTACATCACTAGTAAAAAGAGTAAACTATGAAAAAATTAAAAATTATCCTGACATGCATCATGCTGTTCTTTTTTGCAGCTGCATTTTCTCAAATTAAAAGACCATCAGGACCTCCACCTCCTCCAAAAATAAGGAATGGAAAAGCATGGTCTCCAAAATTTGGGAAACATCACAGGCATCATCATGCGGCAAAACCAGCAAGGCCGGCAACAGCTCCTACAGCACCTGGAATAAGAAATGGGAAATTGGTGCTTCCCAGGAAACCAAAACCAATTGTACATGGCCGTTTGGTAAAACCACCAACGCCGGCTACACCCGCTGTTCCTGCAAGATAAAATTTATTAACGGCCCCCGCATTTAGCGGGGGTTTTTTTGTGGAATTTTTTCAGAACTGCATCACATAAAAAAATCTTAATTATGAAAAAGATAAAAGTTTTCTTATTTACTATGTTGTTGCTTTTTTCGACAATTATTTTCGCCCAACAAAAAACACCACCAGCACCACCAGCACCACCAGCACCACCAGAACTTAAAGTTGCACCGCAGCCGCCACCAGAAATGAAACTTGTAAAGCCTGCGCAGCCCAATCCAACTGATATAAAAGGGCATCCATGGACAAGAAACGGACAGACTGTATGGGTTGTGAAACCTCCAAAACCTATACAATCTCCAAAACCACCTAAACCACCCATTCCTCCACCGCCTCCACCTAAGCAAATCGAACTATAAAATAAGAGCCCCTCAGTAAACTGAAGGGCTCTTTAAATATTTATAAAAAATAATCTTTTATACTGCAAAGCTTTCACCACAACCACAGCTACGGCTGGCATTGGGGTTGCTGAAATAGAATCCTTTGCCATTAAGGCCATCACTAAAATCCAATGTAGTATTTACGAGATATAAAAAACTTTTAAGATCAGTTACTACTTTTATCCCGTTATCATCAAACTCCTGGTCCATCGGTTTTTTTTCATTGTCAAAATCCATCTTATAACTTAAGCCTGAGCATCCGCCACCAACTACACTCACACGCAAAAAATAATCATTGGCAGGGATTTTTGCTTCCTCCATTAATTTAGAAACTTTTTGTTTTGCTTTATCGCTTACGTATATCATAGATACTAGTAATAAGATATTAGTACCAAGATCAAAATCTATTATCTAAGTACTGATATCTAGATACTTTTAGTGCACTACACTTTCTTCAAACTTAATTTTTTCCATACCATTTTTAGCACGATAATCGTTAATGGCTGATTTAATTGCGTCTTCTGCCAAAACAGAGCAGTGAATTTTTACCGGAGGCAGATTTAATTCTTCCACAATATCCATGTTATCAATCTTCAATGCTTCATCAACACTCTTCCCTTTTAGCCATTCTGTAGCCAATGAAGAAGAAGCAATAGCAGAACCGCAACCAAAGGTTTTAAATTTTGCGTCGGTTATCATCCCGGTAGCATCATCTACTTGTATTTGTAAACGCATTACATCGCCGCATTCCGGAGCACCAACTAAGCCGGTACCAACATTTTTTTGACTCTTATCCAACGTTCCAACATTTTTTGGATTTTGATAGTGGTCAATCACTTTATCTGAGTATGCCATATTATTATTTTAAATTTTGAATTATAAATGTTGAATGTTTAATGAGCTGCCCATTCAATTTTATTAAGATCAATTCCTTCTTTATACATCTCCCAAAGAGGGCTCATCTCTCTTAATTTTAAAACCGTATTGCTTACCTGCTCAACCGTGTAATCAATTTGCTCATCCGTTGTAAATCTTCCTAAGCCAAACCTTAATGAAGAGTGTGCCAGGTCGTCCCCTAATCCCAATGCTTTCAATACATACGATGGTTCTAATGATGCTGATGTACACGCCGAACCTGAGCTCAACGCAATGTTTTTGTTAAATCCCATCAGCAAACCTTCGCCTTCTACATGTTTAAATGAAATGTTGGATACATGCGGCAGGCGATGTTCAGTACTTCCATTAACATACGCCTCTTCTAATTTTAAAAAAGATTTCTCAAGCCTGTCTCTCATTTTACTAATGCGGGCATTATCGCTTTCCATATCCAGCATACAAATTTCGCAGGCTTTACCAAAGCCAACAATACCGGGAACATTTAAGGTGCCGCTACGCATTGCTCTTTCATGTCCGCCGCCATCTATTTGTGCTGTAACTTTTACTCTTGGGTTTTTTCTACGCACATATAATGCGCCAACACCTTTAGGTCCGTACATTTTATGTGCGCTGAATGCCATAAGATCTATACCATCTTTATTTACATCAACCGGAATTTTACCTACAGCCTGTGTTGCATCGGTAAAAAATAATGCCCCATGCTTTTTTGCAATAGCGCTTATTTCCTTTACAGGCTGCAAAGTTCCTGTTTCATTATTGGCATACATAATAGCAACCAAAATGGTAGTAGGCTTTATCGCGGCTTCCAGTTCTTTAAGATCTATTAATCCTTCCTTATTTACCTGCAGATAAGTTACCTCTCCCCCCATTTTCTCAATGTGCTTACAAGTATCTAAAACAGCTTTATGTTCTGTAGTTGCCGTGATGATATGATTGCCTTTTGTAGCATACATTTCATAAACACCTTTTAAAGCAAGATTATCTCCTTCAGTTGCGCCTGAAGTAAAAATTATTTCTTTGGGATCAGCACCAATAAGTTTTGCCACCTGCTCCCTTGCATAATCCACAGCTTCTTCAGCCTCCCATCCAAAGGGATGGTTTCTGCTGGCAGCATTACCAAAATGTTCAGTAAAAAAAGGTATCATAGTTTCCAACACACGGGGGTCCATAGGTGTAGTGGCATTGTTATCTAAATAAACGGGCAACTTCAACATAATTATAATAATTTCTATTACAAATTTACGCTAAAAACACCGCAATCGGTATTATAAGTATGGTAAGACTGAGTTTTTACCAAAATCGGAATTGTTGTCTGAATGGTGATTTTGTCTGAACCATGACCTGCCTGCCGGCAGGCAGGTTTTTGGGATTACAGGATTAATTGGGAAAATGGCTTTTAATTTAAAATGTATCTTCATTTCCCATAATTCACAATTATCCCATAAATCCCGGTTCAGATGAAAATTGAACATATTGGTATTGCCGTTAAGCATTTATCCACCTCAATTCCTTTATTTGAAAAACTTTTAAATACACCCTGCTATAAAACAGAGGCTGTTGAAAGTGAATTGGTGAATACTGCTTTTTTTAAAACAGGAGATAGTAAAGTTGAATTGGTAGAAGGTTATTCACCCGAAAGCCCCATTTATAAATTTATTGAAAAAAAGGGAGAAGGCATGCACCATATTGCATTTGAAGTGGAGGATATTGAAGCGGAAATAAAGCGTTTGGTTAATGAAGGATTTACATTGATAAATGGAAAACCAAAACAGGGAGCCGATAATAAAATGATCTGTTTTTTACACCCAAAAAGTACAAATGGTATTTTGATTGAGCTGGTAATGGAGAGGAAATAAAAATTACATATTAATTTTCTCCCCCACAAATGGATTATACTTTTTCTCATTACCGATTGTAGTTTCCGGGCCATGTCCGTTATAAACAATAACATCATCAGATAAAACAAACAGTTTTTCTTTTATACTTTGTATAAGTGTATCATAATTTTTCCTCAGCCGTGTCTCCCTTGCCAAGCATATGTATGGCGGGACACGGCGCCAAAGAATTTATAAGCGCCGTGTCCTTACTAAACTAAAGCCAACGCAAAAGAGACACGGCTAAGAATGAAAATATTTTCCTTTCTCTCCACTTATATAAAACTTTGCAGAGCTATGTTCATAATCAACAGGATTTTTTACAAGATGCCAAACTCCTGCGCATGGATTAGAATGCATGTACGACAACTTTTGCAAAAAGAAATGCTGAGATGTTATTTCCTTACAATCAAATGATCTTTCAAATACCTGGTGAATCTTTCCTTTATTCTTATCAGAACTATTTACAGCTTCGGATAATTGCAAGAGGATTTCCATTTTGTTTTGCTGTTTTAATCCTTCAACAATTTTATAAGCCATAAATCTTTTACCATTGCTGATAATTGTATTAATACTTTTTGCAGAAACACCAAAATCAATCAGTGCATGCAAATGGTTTGGCATTACAACGTATCCTTTTACATTATGACCTTTTGCACTTAAATAATCGAACCATTTATAAACAGTATCATAACTATTGGTTAGTTCAAACAATGGAAGCCAATACTGGCAGGTAAACGTAATAAAATACACCCCTTCAGTAAATTCAATTGAAGTTTTAACTGCCATGTGTCTAAGGTAACCAATCTTCCTTTAAGATCGACGCCGTGTCCTGCTCTGTTTAGGCTATGAAGAGAGACACGGCTTAGGAGAAATGGAAAGAAAATAAAATTACATATTAATTCTCCCCCACAAACGGATTAAACTTTTTCTCATTACCGATAGTAGTTTCCGGGCCATGGCCATTATAAACAACTACATCATCAGGCAATACAAATAATTTTTCTTTAATACTTTGTATAAGCGTATTATAATTTCCACCGGGCAGATCTGTTCTGCCAATGCTTCCGTTAAATAAAACATCGCCACCAATAATAAATTTTTGTGCCTTACTGTAGAAACAGATGCTCCCGGGTGAGTGTCCCGGTGCAAGAATAATTTCCAACTCATCTTCTCCCAAATAAATTTTATCTCCTTCATTCAAAAAAATAAATTCACCTGTATAATTATCAAATGGCATATCAAACATTAACCCCGATGCCGGGGCCATTTGCAGCATAGCTTCTTCTTTTTGATGCAGGTGAAGGGTAAGATCATAGGTTTCGGCTATAAATTTATTTCCAAAAACATGATCCAGATGGCAATGGGTATTAAGCAGCATTTTAGGTATTAAGCGGTTCTCATCTATAAATGCTTTTAATTGCTGTTGCTCTTCGGGAAAGTAGCATCCGGGATCTATTATCAGGCATTCATTTTTTTCATTATAAAGTACATAGGTATTCTCCTGTATGGGGCTGAATATAAAAACTTTAATCTTTAACATAACGTAAGTTATAACTGATCTAAATTCATTTTACTGATTAACACGAATCAGTTAATTTTAGGAATAATAAAAAACCAACATGCAATATCTAACGAATCAATTGGTGAAAAAAATTTTTCTCTGCATTTTATCACTCATAACAATTTCAATCTCTATAGCACAGGTAAGCAGTGTTGAATATGGAAAGAACCGTCTGCAGTATAAAAAATTCAACTGGCAATATTATCAAACTAAAAATTTTAATACTTACTTCAGCCAAAACGGGCAGGAGCTGGCAAAATACGTAGCGCAGGTTGCGGAAAAAGAACTGCCGGGGATTGAAAACTTTATTGAATACAGTTTACAACGCAGGGCAAACATTGTTATCTATAACAGTTTTAATGATATGAAGCAAAGCAATATCGGTATGGGTATTGACTGGCAAAATACCGGCGGTGTTACAAAGCTGGTTAACAACAAGATGTTGGTTTATTTTAATGGAGACCATAACGATTTAAAAAAGCAGGTAAGAGAAGGGCTTGCAAGAGTATTAACGGAAAATGTTTTATTTGGCGATGACCTTGGTGAAGTTGCAGGCAACCAGGCGTTATTAGATCTTCCGCAATGGCTTACTGACGGCTATATTGCCTATGCGGGGCAAAACTGGAGCACTGCCCTGGATGATGACCTTAAAAGTGAAATGCTAAGCGGCAAGTACAATAATTTTTACCAGCTAGCCTTTGAAAGGCCACTTTTGGCTGGCCATGCTTTTTGGTATTATATAGAAGAAAAATATAAAAAAGAAAACACTACTTATTTATTATACCTGGCAAGGGTTTATAAAAATTTAAATAAAGCCAGCCTTCAAATTGCAAAAAAGAAATTTAAAAATTTGCTTGCAGATTTTATGGAGTATGAGGGAACAAAGTATGATAAAGATGTTTCGCACCGTAGAAATTATCCTAAAGGCTCCGAGATAACAAGTGCCACCATAGGCAAGCGTGTGGACTATTTTCACTTTAATGTAAACCCTAACAAACGCAATAGCTCATTTGCTGTTGTACAATTTAAAAAGGGGCAGTATAAAGTTATTTTAAATGAAGAAGACCAGGACAAGGTATTGTTGAAGTTTGATGTGCTCAGCAACGCCAATACAATAAATCCTAATTACCCTATGATGGCATGGGATGGGCTTGGCAAAAGGCTTGCAGTGCTTTACGGCGAGCAGGGGAAAATTAAATTATTTGTTTATGATGCTGTTATAAAATCCAAGCCATACCTGAGAGACCTTACTCCACATTTTGACCAGGTGCAGGATATTAAATACATGCCGGATTATAAAAGGCTCGTAATGTCTGCAGTTAAAAATGGCCATACTGATATTTTTACTTATGATATAGAGAACGATAAAGTAAAACAGATAACCAATGATATATATGACGATCTTGATCCCTCCTATGTATCGCTTCCTAATAAAGAAGGAATAATTTTCAGCAGCAACAGGCCTTCGCCTTATGCCAAAAGCGCCGATACCGTTTTACCAAATAACCACTATAATATTTTTTTGGTAACTGATTTTGCAACCAATAAAGCAGAGCTAAACAGGGTAAGTCAATTAACTAATTTAAAATTTGGCGATGCCCGCTACCCTACGCAATACAATTCATTACATTTTACTTTTGTTAATGATGAAAATGGAATAGGCAACCGTTATGCAGGATTTTTCAGCTCATTTAGAGAAGGGTTTGACACATTAGTAGTTGTAGGGGAAGACATACTTCGCAATCCCACGATTAAGCAGGTTGATTCATTATTAAGAGCTAATAAAAAACAGGATGTTGATACCATTGCTGTTGTTTCTGTATCTAAAGACTCTGCCTATATTTTCCCATTAACCAATTATGCAAGTACCCTGTTAGAAACAAGAGCAGCGGGAGAAAATAACCAGGTGAGTGAAGTAACAAGGCAAAGTGATGATAAGATATTGTATAAATTAAAGATTGATGAGAATACGTTGCGCCGCAGAAATGTAAACAACCCTCCCACTGCTTACATGAAAAGGATATTACAGCAGGATAAAATTTCCACGGGGCAGGAAATGATAACCAGGGACAGTACTAAAAAGCAGGATGATATTTTTCAGAATGAATTTGGAGTTGAAAGGAAGGATACTGCCAACAGCAACGGACAAATTATTAATGGCCATTCATCGCGGAAACCATCAGTGTTATCGATATTATCTACAGCAAAATTATACGCCTATAAGCCGCCAAAATTTGCAACCGATTATTTAGTAAGCGGTTTTAATAATTCGGTTTTGGTTAATCGTTTTCAGAAATACCAGGGTGGACAGGGCCCTATTCAACTTTCATCAAGCACACCGCTAAATGGGATAGTGAGAATAGGCACTTCCGATATTATGGAAGATATTAAATTCTCCGGTGGTTACCGTTTATCAACCAATCTAAAAGACAATGACTGGCTTTTTCAATTTCAAAATTTAAGAAGAAAACTTGACTGGGGATTTACTTATTATCGAAATGTAATTTCAGGTTCAAACGGAAAATTAATTTCCAACCTTTACCAGGGAAACATTATTTATCCTTTTGATGAAGTAAAAAGCCTGCGGTTAAATTTAGGTGTAAGGCGTGATAGATTGGTATTTTATGCTTTTGATCCGGCAACTTTAAATTTACCCGAAGACAAAACGCTATATGGCCTGGCTCACCTGGAATTTGTTTATGATAACACTTTAAATCCTGCTCAAAATATATGGAACGGAAGCCGTTATAAAATTTATACAGATTTAAATAGAAAACTAAATGGTAAGTCCGCACCAGGTACTAACACCGGATTTATTTTTAATGCTGGCTTTGATGGAAGAACATATTATCCTATATACCGTAATTTTATTTGGGCAGGTAGGGCAGCTGCGGATTTTAGCTGGGGTAAGCAAAAACTTATTTACTATCTGGGTGGTGTAGATAATTGGCTAATGTTTGGAGAAAATGAAAAATTGGATAAGAACGGACAAATAAAATACAAATATTTCAATCCTAATAACCCGCCTGATCCTGATAATGATTATGCTTTTCAATCTTTAGCAGTTAACATGCGTGGCTTTATACAAAATGTTGCCAACGGAAATAATGCCATGGTAATTAACAGTGAATTTAGATTACCCGTGTTTACTACATTATTCAGCAAACCAATAAATAACGCTTTCCTTAGAAATTTTCAGCTGATCCAATTTATAGATCTCGGAACTGCATGGAATGGTAAGTTTGATAATTTAAAAAGACCAAGCTCCGTATATGGCACTCCTCCTGTTCAGGTTAATATAAAAAATGGTGGCATAGGTCCATTTGTTGGTGGTTATGGCTTTGGCGCCAGAAGTACGTTGCTTGGTTATTTTATAAAAGCTGACGCCGGCTGGCAAATGAATGGCTTCTTTAAAGGAAAGCCTATTCTTTATTTTAGCATGGGATTGGATTTTTAAAAATGAAAAGAGCCGTAAAAATATTTTTATTCTGCATTTGCTGTTTTGCTTTTATAGGATGTGACAGGGCTACAAAGAATCTGGCAAAAGAGCATTTAAAAAATAAAGAATCGGTTTCTTATTTTCATGATATTGTAAAACTTGAATATGTTGAAAATACCGGAGCAGCATTAAGCTTAGGCAATAGATTGCCTAAAACAATAAACCTGTTATTATTAAGTTTGCTACCTCTTACTATTCTGTTGGGTCTATTTGTTTATACAATTAAAAACGCCGGAAAAATAAACACGTTAAAATTATTTTCATTGTCTTTGATAATTGGCGGAGGAATCGGAAATATTATTGATAGAATATTCTTTGACAGGCACGTTCCTGATTTTATATTTATTGAATATAAAAATTTGCACACAGGCATTTTTAATGTTGCAGATGTTTGTGTAATGGCAGGTGTTATTGGATTACTGTTATTTTATCGGGATAAGAAACCTGTACCCATAATATTGAAGGGAAGTTCTTCATGACGAAGTTTTATCAGCTACCCATTTCCACCAGAATGCTGTACATGTAGTGTACACAAACATTTCATATAGGTCATCAGAAACTGAATGCCCATTTCTTACGATAGCCATATATACAGGTACCAAAAATAGTATTGCAAAAAAAGTAACCATTATACCCATAGGATTTATTGGCAAATAAAGCCAGCCTGTTTTTTTAAACCAATCTTGTTTCATAAAATTTATTTTTAAGGTTATAAAATCAGCATCCGCAGTTCTCGCCTATTGCGTAAATAAATAATATTGCAAGCAACAAACCTGAAAAAATTACAAGCATCATATTCCACCAGTGCTTTTGGATAGAAAGTTTTATAGAAAAATTTTCTCTTTCATTTTGCCATTCAATTCTTAAAACTGAAAATAGGTTTAGTGCTAATGCTATTAGTGGGCCAAATAAAATCAACAGGTTAATATTCCAACCCAGGGATTCTTTAATTCCAAATTTATCTAATAATGGTTGGGCCGAATCATATAAAAAAGGAACTCCCATCCCGTACTTTAATAACGAAATACTTATGAAATAAGCGGTAGGTAAAGCAAGCGGTACGCCGAAGGTTAATGCCCATTTGCGATTGATAGTGTATTGCATAAATTTAAGTTTTAGTTTAAGAATTAGATTTCACTTTGAATTTCAAAGTGTATGTACAAAAAAATTATTTCATTGCTTTTATCATTTTTTCCAGTGCACCCAAATGTTGTTGAAACGCCTTTTCTCCAGCCTTTGTAACTGCGTAGGTAGTGTTTGTTTTTCTTCCTACAAAACCTTTGTTCACTTTTATATAACCACTCTCTTCCAGAGATTTTATATGAGACGCAAGATTTCCATCTGTTACAGCTATAAGTTCCTTCAGATCATTAAAATTTATTTTATCATTAACCATAAGCGTACTCATTATACCCAGCCGAACACGACTGTCAAAGGTTTTATTGAGTTTTTCAATAGGGTTAATCATTTGTATCATTATTAATCCTGCTTACACGCTCATATTTATACCACATTACAATACCATAAATTATATGCAATACTCCAAAACCAGCCACCCAAAAAATTACCCAATTGCCTATGAACCATAAATTAATAATACCCAGTATTATTTGTCCATAACCTAAAAACCTTATTTCTCCTAATGTGTATTTACTTGCATTTACCAACGCAAGGCCATAAAAGATAAGGCAACCGGGTGTAATTAATTCATACTGATCAAGCTGCATGCTTCTTATTAAAAAGAAAGCCCCGGCCACTAAAGGAATTGCAATATTCCATAACAAACGAATGGTAGTTGTTCCGAAAAGAGGGATGCCTGTTTTTTTACTGCGAAGAAATGTGAAGAAAAATGAAGTGGCAAGTGCAGCTACAAAAGTTAATATGGCAATTAATAATACTTCGTTTTGTACTTTTCGATCTGTGTCATTTATAAGGTCACCAAATTGACAGTCCCCATATTGCCAGCAATGAATTTTTTGGGATGCAAACCATGCTCCTGCCAATGCACAAATGCCGGCAGAAATTCCACTCAGTCCGCTTAAACTAATAAACTTACTGCTGCGTTCCATCATTTGTTTGATCTGCTGCAGCTCCTGTAAAGATTGTTGTTTGGCATTCATAAAAGTACTTTGAAATACAAAGTAACTAAATGAAAATGATATTTACAAATAATTTATAAAATTATTTCTTATTTAGAACCGAGATAATAATTGAACAAGCCTTGTTAATCTCTTTTGTGGAAATATTTAATGGAGGAACAATTCGTAAGCAATGCGGGGCAAATAAGAACCAATCGGTAAAAACACCTTTATCAATTAAGGCATTTATTATTATTTTATTTACTTCAGCACTTTCAAATTCAATAGCCATCATTAAGCCTTTGCTCCGGACATTTATTATTTGGGGATGAGATAAGAGTGAAAGAAATAATTGCTCTTTTTCTTTTACCAGGTCAATTAATTTTTCATCCAATAAAAAATTCATCGCTGCTAAGCCTGCTGCACAACATACCGGGTGACCACCAAAAGTATTAATATGCCCAAGCACAGGATTATTGGTTAAACAATTCATTGATTTTTTATCAGCTATAAAAGCTCCCATCGGCATACCGCCGCCTAAAGCTTTACCCAATAAAAGAATATCAGGAACAACATCAAATTGCTCAAAAGCCCAAAGTGTACCATTTCTGCCAAAGCCACATTGAATTTCATCAAGCACTAAGAGCGTTCCTGTTTCATCGCATTTTTTTCTCAATCTCTTAAGCCAGTTATTTTCCGGAACAATTACACCTGCTTCTGCCTGAATAGTTTCTGCAATTACGCAAGCAGTATGTTCCGTAATTAATTCTAAATCATCAAAAGAATTAAAATCTAAATGAAGTATATCAGGCAATAAGGGCCTAAAAGAGTTTCTCCAATACTCATCTCCCATAATGCTTAGTGAACCCTGCGTACTTCCATGGTAAGAATTATTAAAAGCTATTATCTGTGTTTTCCCTGTAAAACGCTTTGCCAGTTTCATAGCGCCTTCTGTTGCTTCTGTTCCGGATGCTGTAAAAAAAACTGAATTGAGGGATGCCGGTAAATTATCTGTTAGCAGCTTTGCATATGAGGTTTGCGGTGATAGTACCAACTCACCATTTACCATAACATGCAGGAATTTATCAAGTTGGTTTTCAATTGCCTCAATAACTTTTGGGTTGCGGTGACCCACATTGCAAACACTGATACCCCCAATAAGGTCAATATATTCTTTGCCATTTACATCCCACATTTTGCAACCTTCGGCTTTTACAATTTCAAGGCACAAAGGAGAAGCGGAGGTTTGCCCTATATGATTAAGAAAAAGCTGGCGGTTGGTCATTGTTGTTTTTAAAACTTGATAGTGAAAATTTATTACGAATTTAGTGTTTAGTAAAAAGTATAGCAAAGAAAACAAAGAACCGCAAAGTTCGCAAAGAAAACCTTAGCGTATTTTGCGTTCCGGTTGCAATCGGGAAGCGCTCATTGCGATATATTTAAAAAAAGCTGAATAAGGATATTCTGTACAAGAGTGTCTCAATATTTTCGGGACCAATGAAGATGTTGTGCGCTTTTATTTTGTGAACCTTCAAATTTGAAACTAACAATTATGACCACATCAATAGCACCGGTTGAACAAAAAGAGAGAGCCGTAATTGTTGATACATTGCGGGGGTTTGCATTGGTAGGTGTGCTTATTGCAAACTTCACTTCCTACACCGACCAGCAAGTTCCTGCTGATATTCTTAAATCAATTTCTTCGCCTTTTGATACAGCATTGATGCACATTAATACTGTTTTCTTTGAATGGAAATTCATGACATTGTTTTCAATCTTGTTTGGTTATGGGTTCGGTTTGATATTGACAAGTCTACAGAAGAAAAATATTAATCCCAATTCTTTTTTCTTAAGAAGAATGTTTTGGTTGTTCATATTAGGTTTCATTCATACTTCTTTTTGGTGGTTTGATGTTTTACATCTTTATGCAATTAGCGGAATTTTTTTGTTGCTTTTCAGAAAAGCATCAAACAAAACAATTCTTATTTGTTCTGTTGTGTTTATGTTCATTATTCCGTTTTGTTTCTCTTTTGCAATGCGCAATCAACCAAAGACTTTTAGCGATGCTGATTGGAGAAATGTTTACGAACAGTTTAAGAATGGAAATCTCGTTGATGTTTTTAAAGCCAATCTCACCGGTTATTATAAATTGTTTATTCTGTCTGTAAGTGATGTACATGACATTATTGAAACACTCGGCAGATTTCTTTTTGGATATTTTTTGTTAAGAATTAAATTATTTGAATCAATAGAAACCAAAAAGAATTTATTCAGGAAAATTATTTTTATCACTGCGCCTGTTGTAATTGCTTACTTTATTATCCGGTGGCTGGCAGTAAAGGGTACAATCAATATAGATGTATTTTATTGGAAGCCATTTATTAAAATTGGAATCATTTCAACCACCTGCATATATGCAAGTTTAATTGTTCTTTTGTTTATTTCGTTCACACAAAATAAAATTTTCAAAGCACTTCAGGCATTAGGTAAAATGACACTTACAAACTACCTGTTAGTTTCCGCAGTATTGATAATTATACTTTATGGAATTGGATTTGGTAAATTAGGCGAGCTACCGATGCACATTATTTGGTTATATGCATTTATTTGGCTTGTGTTTGAAATTATATTTAGCATTTATTGGTTACGCATCTTTCGATACGGACCTATTGAATTGATATGGAGACAGCTAACGTATGGTAAAAAAATTCCATTGCGGAAATAATATTACTAATTTAATAAAGACCATATATCAGCGCACAACAAAAATAAAATAAGATGTCATTAATACTTTCGGTTAAAGGAATAACTCCCTCATTTGGAAATAATTGTTTTATTGCACCCAATGCCACCATTGCGGGTGATGTGATAATGGGTAATGATTGCAGCATTTGGTTTAATGCGGTAATACGCGGAGATGTAAATAGCATACGGCTTGGTAATAAAGTAAATGTGCAAGATGGTGCAATAATTCACTGCACTTATGAAAGAGCTAAAACGGTTGTTGGAAATAATGTAAGCATTGGGCACAATGCCATAGTGCATGGATGTATTATTGATGACAATGTGTTGGTGGGCATGGGGGCAATTGTTATGGATAATGCGCACGTGGGAAGTAATTCAATTATTGCGGCAGGTGCAGTAGTTCTTGAAAATACTATTATTGAACCGGGAAGTATTTATGGCGGTGTGCCTGCAAAAAAAATAAAAGATATTCCGGAAGAAATGATAAGCGGAGAGATAAACAGAATAGCAAATAATTATGTTATGTATGCAGAATGGTTTAAGGGTGTAAAATGAGTTTACAGCCAATATCTATTCTTAACACTCTGTAAGTGATAAGTGATCGGGGTAATTGTTATCTTTAATTGTGAAAAATATTATTATAATAATAACCTGTACATATATGCTTTCTGCGTGTTCTATTTTTAGAAAGAATACTAAGTATGGTTGCCCAACAGATGGGCGAAATGTTGGAGCAGAAAAGTTAGCAGCCGGCGATCCAAAGGTTATGAAAGCAGCGAGGAAAGCCAAATGGAAAGGTGGATATTAAATAAATAAATTCTTTACCAGGTTTTTTTTTCAATACCCTCAAGGAGCGTAAGATAACTCACATAACGATCGGTAGCAATGCTTCCGATATTCACCGCCTCTTTTACCGCACAACCCGGCTCATTAATGTGCATACAATTATTAAACTGGCAATCGTTTATTAAAGACAGCATTTCAGGGAAATAATGGGAAAGCTCCTGTTTGCTGATATCCATTAACGCAAATTCACGTAAGCCTGGTGTATCAATTACTTTACCGCCTCCGAAGGAGTCCTTTGGACAAAACGCAAGATCAAACATTTCTGCAAAAGTAGTCGTATGAAGCCCCTTGCCGCTCCAGCCGCTAACATCCTGTGTCTTTAACTTCAGCTCCGGAAAAATAAAATTTATAAATGAAGATTTACCAACACCTGAATGCCCTGTTAATAATGTTATTTTATCTTTTAAAAGAGCTTTCACTTCTTCAACACCGGTATTTTTTTCAATGCTCATTGCCATCACTTTGTACCCGATAGCTTCATAAATATTTTTTAATTCGTCTAGTTTTTGTTCCTCTTTTTTTTTGTGCAGATCAGCTTTATTAAAAACAATTATGGATGGAAGGTGGTATGCTTCTGACGTAACAAGAAAACGATCAATAAAGCCTTGGGAAGTTTTAGGATCTTTTAAGGTTGCGAATAAAAGAGATTGGTCAAGATTAGCCGCAACAATATGATGCTGGTGTTTGTTATGGGGAGACTGCCTGGTAATGTAATTTTTTCTGTCAAGTATTTTATTAATAACCACAGAACCTTCGCCTTCATTTTCCATTTCAATTTCCACATGATCCCCTACTGCAATAGGATTGGTAGAAGTTATGTCATCAATTTTAAATTTCCCTTTTATACGGGCATTATAAGTTACTCCCTCCCGATAGCTATCGGGATCACTTTTAACAACATACCAGCTTCCGGTAGACTTATAAACTGTGGCCTTCATGGGGTGCAAGTTAAAGAATGATCTTAGAGGTATATACTAAAGAATAATATAACCGCAGAGAAAAGAGAAGCAGAGGTTACGCAGAGAATCTCAGCGAAACTCAAGTAGCTCTTTTCTCTGCGGTGGAGATTTATTAAGGGAATTTTTTAAATACAGTAAATTTTATTAAAATTTCTAAAAAAAGAAATAACAAGGCTGCAAAAACAAATGGATAAAATTTTTCAGCATAGCGGCGGAAAGTAATTATCTGAACCTTTGATCTTTCCAATTTATCTATTTCATTGTAAATGTTTTTAAGGCTTGCATTATCTTTAGCTCTAAAATACCTGCCCCCCGTTTCATTAGCTATTGACTGTAAAAGTTTTTCATCAATTGTAACCTTTTCGTTTTGCATAATTACTCCTAAAGGCGTGTTTACCGGGGTTGGGGCATAGCCTTCAGTTCCCACACCAATGGTATATACTTTTACTTTAAATACCTTTGCTATTTCTTTTGCAGTGGAAGGATCAATTAATCCGCTATTATTAACGCCATCGGTTAATAAAATAATGACTTTACTTTTGGAAGTGCTTGTTCTTAAC
>DASYOS010000088.1:0-4258 GCA_036007525.1 Chitinophagaceae bacterium
CGATTGGAAAATTACCACAAATGAAAGTGTATGGAAATGATTATCCCACACGTGATGGTTCATGTGTTAGGGATTACATACATGTTTGCGATATTGCTCATGCACATACATTAGCATTGCAGTATCTTATAAGTCATAAAAATGATAGCAAGTGCGAAATATTTAATTTAGGCACAGGCAATGGTGTTACTGTTTTGGAGGCAATAAAAGCTTTTGAAAAAGTTAGCGGGGTAAAATTAAACTACGTAATAGCCGACAGGCGGCAGGGGGATGTGGTTGCTGTATATGCTGATAACAAACTTGCCAGAGAAAAATTGGACTGGAATATTCAATATTCATTAGAAGATATGATGAATACAGCATGGAAATGGGAGCTTAAATTAAAAGAGGATGAGGCACTTCATAAAAATCAAAACTTTCAAATGAATTAGCCAATAATAATACAATAAAGCACTTTCTACTCATTTTCTATTCTCAAAATCAGATACTTTTTATAGTATAAGTTTTTACGGTAAGTTTTTTTCCTTTATAACTAGGAATAACCGTATATTTACCCTTACTTTACGCCGTATAAATACTACTTATATTAATGAACAAATACCGAAGGAGAAATCACAACTACCAAATTTGTAAATCACCAAGCATTTAAAAATGAATTTTATTTTTAAGAGGGTTACATATATGACCCTTATATCCTTTTTGTTGTTTATAAATCTATCCTGTAACAAAAAAGATAGTATACAGGCTATAGATAGTGCACAGACTATAGCTACAAGAGGTGGTATAGCGCTTACTTTGGATGATAATTATATTGATAACTGGTATACTCATATGGATCTTTTTGACTCACTTGGTGTAAGGGCTACATTTTATATCTCCAATTACAACAAGCTTTCCTCTACCCAAAAGGGTAAGCTTCAAAAACTTAAAGATCATGGGCACGAGATAGCCTTTCATTCAACTAATCACGTTAATTTTTTAAAATTTGCTGATAGCGCAAAAATCGACAGGTTAATTAAAGAAGAGGTAATGGATGGTCTGCGCTTAATGAATGATGGCGGCCTTTTTCCCAAAACATTTGCATATCCTTACGGACAACATAATGATATTCTTGATAAACTCCTTTTAAAAAGCTTTAAAAGCGTAAGAGCTTTAAATGGTACCAAAGATTTATCAAAAAGCTTAGCATCAATTGGCAATAATAAATTAATATTTGGTTTGGGGATAGATGAAACCAGCAAACGGGATTTGAGCAAAATCGAAGGCCTTCTTGAACTTGCTCAAAGTAAAAACAAATGTGCAGTACTTCTTGTACACAATATTGAACGCAAGGATATTACCATGCAAATACCACTCTGGAAATTAAAGCAGATAATAAATAAGGCAAAATCACTGTCCTTAAAATTTTACACCATTTCCGAGATTTCAAAATAAAATTTTTAATTAAGAGCATAGCTTTAGTACTTTGCAGCAAATAATATTTAATGCTAAAAGATATTCAGCCTGTAAACGAAAAAGAAACAAGAGAAGGTTTTGGTGAAGGAATTTATGAACTTGGTAAAAGCAATAGAAACGTTGTTGTGCTTACCGCCGACCTTGCAGGCTCGCTAAAACTAAAGCCTTTTATAAAAGAGTTTCCTGAAAGATTTATTCAGTGTGGTATTGCAGAAGCAAATATGATTGGCATTGCAGCAGGCCTAACAATCGGAGGAAAAATCCCTTATACTACAACCTTTGCAAACTTTTCAACCGGCCGTGTTTATGATCAGATACGACAGTCAGTAGCCTACAGTAATAAAAATGTAAAAATCTGTGCATCACATGCAGGCCTTACTCTAGGCGAAGATGGTGCCACACATCAAATATTAGAAGATATAGGATTGATGAAAATGCTGCCGGGTATGACAGTTATAGTTCCCTGCGATTTCACTCAAACCAAAGCTGCTACAATTGCTATTGCGGATTATAAAGGCCCTGTGTACCTAAGGTTTGGCCGCCCTAAATGGCCAAATTTTACAAAAGAAAGTGATTTTAAAATTGGTAAAGCACAAGTAATAAGCGAAGGGAATGATGTGAGCATATTTGCATGCGGACATTTGGTATGGAAGGCAATTGAAGCGGGAAAAATTTTGGAAGAAAGAGGCATTAGTGTAGAGGTGATTAACATTCATACAATAAAACCTTTGGATACAGAGGCAATAATTAAATCAATTACAAAAACAAAATGTGCTGTTACAGCTGAAGAGCATAATATTATTGGTGGATTGGGGGATAGCATTGCACAGGTGGCAGTTAAAAATTTTCCTATACCGATAGAATATGTAGGCACTAAGGATACTTTTGGTGAAAGTGGGAAACCCCTCGATCTTCTTAAGAAATATGGATTAGACACTCCCGATATTATAGCAGCAGCAGAGAAAGTAATTGCTAAAAAATAATTCATTATACATTACAGCATTAAACTTATCTTCCAAAAACCAATCATACCAATTGGTTTTTTTACTTTTGCTTCCGAGTAATTCTTCCCTATGGTTGTACACCAGGATGATAAAGAACTTTTCTATCTTTTTAAAAATGCGGATACTAAAGAATCAGCCTTTACTGCTATTTTAAAAAAATACCAGGAAAAATTATATTGGCATATCCGCAGAATGGTGATAGATCATGATGATGCTAATGATGTTTTGCAAAATATGTTTATCAAAGTATGGAAAGGGCTGCAAAACTTTCGGGAAGATAGCCAGTTATATACCTGGCTTTATCGTATTGCAACCAATGAATGCCTTACCTTTTTAGAGCAAAAGAAAAAAAGAAACTCGGTTTCTTTAACTGATATTGAAAATGGGCTGGAAAATAAGCTTAAAGCAGATACAAATTTTGATGCAAATCGTTTGGAATGGAAACTTCAATTGGGCATCCAGCAACTACCTGAAAAACAAAGGATTGTATTTAATTTAAGATATTATGATGAGATGCCTTACGAGGAAATGAGTAGGGTATTAGATACAAGTGAAGGGGCTTTAAAAGCAAGTTACCATCATGCCGCCAAAAAAATTGAAGAATTTATATTAACTAACTAAGCAGATTTAAACTTTTGAAGAATATTTACGTCTATTAACCAATGAAATTAGCCACAGACATATTTGAAGAGCTGAATAATATCAGTCCTTTACTGGCAGAAATGGAAAAAGGGAATATTTTTTCTGTTCCTAAGGGATATTTCGATGTGCTATCAATTGATGTAATTAAGAAATTAAATTCCGCCAATCGCGATGTAGAAACTGATAAATTAACTGTACCCGAAGGATATTTTGAAAGCTTAAGTTCATCCGTATTGAATAAAATAAAATCGCTTGACCAGGATGCGGCTCAGGAATTAAGAACACTGTCTCCAATGCTTTATTCTATTCAAAATGAAAATGTTTTTGAAGTTCCGGCAGGTTATTTCAGAGACTTACAAAATGATATTTTGCATAAAGTATTTACTAAGCCATCAGACAAAGTAGTTGATATAAAGAAAAGAGACTCTGTATGGAAATATGCAGCTGCAGCAATTGTAACAGGGGTTATAGCATTAACTTCAATAATAAATTTTAATGCACCCACACAATCTACTCTTAGCAAGGAAAATGAATCTGTTGTATTATCTTCTATCCAAAGGGCATCTCAATTTAAAAATGAACAACAGATTAATGCAGCTATAACTACCCTATCAGATGAAGAGATCATTAGATACCTCGAAAGAACCGGCAGTGATATTGACAATGAAGCATTAACATCGGGAATTGATGAAAGTGAGTTGCCGGCAGCAAAAGATTATCTGCTTAATGAAGAAACATTAGACATTTATTTAAAACAAATTAATAAGAATTCTCAAAAATTAAATTAAGGACTTTAGATGAAACAATTTTTACTTATAATCACATTGTTCTTAGGGAGTTTTTCATTTGCAAAAGCTCAGGATGATAGTCTCGGTAGAAGAGCAGAAAAAATTCAGGCATTAAAAATTGCTTTTATTACACAAAAACTTCAGCTTACTACAGATGAGGCTCAAAAATTTTGGCCTGTTTATAATCGGTATGAAACGGATATAAGAAAAATGATGATTGATAAACGTAGTGGGGATGCTATTGATAATGAAGAGAATATTTTAAATGTAAAAAAAAGATATAGATCAGAATTTACGAGAGTGCTGGGGCAGCCAAAAACCAATAATCTTTTTAATGCAGAAAGAGAATTTAGAGGCGTTTTAATGCGC
>DASYOS010000089.1:0-3273 GCA_036007525.1 Chitinophagaceae bacterium
GAACTTTGCCCAACTAATGCAGCAAACTGATCATAAATAACTTTTACGGCTCCTATTTGATTATGAGCATAAGTTACCACCTGGTTCTCCGCATTTTTTACATTGTTTTGAAATTTACTCAACATTGTTAAGGCAGCAACAGTAGGTGTCATATGAAAATACGTCTGTGTAAAATCTTTTGTTTTTCCTTCCTGAGATTTAGGAAGTGTCATATCAATGGGCAAAGTTTTTTCAAACTCTTTTCGTATAGCTGGGTCAATATTAAGCATGGCTTCTCTATATTGCTTTAGCTTTGCATCCAATTCTTTTCCCCTGCCATTTTTATCAAATAAACGGGTGGCAGCCTCTAAATTATCTTCTTTGTAAGATTCTGTTTGCACGCCATCTTTAGTTACCATTTTAAGGTCAGCTTCCTTTTTTAAATCGGCTTTTAAATTTTCAACATATGCTGTTATATCAGCAGATAGCTTTTGGGCTTCCATTGCTTTGGGTAGCCATATTTTTGCTTTTTCTGCAGATTGCGGATCTGTCAACTTCGACTCTAAAGATTTATATAAAGTATTATTTGCAGTAGCAATATTTTCACTGGAATTCATTAAACTTCTATCCACAACTTTAAATGCATTAATAACTTCGTTAGATACATTTAATGCTAAGATGGCTGTCAGCACCAAATACATTATGTTTATCATCTTTTGCCGCGGTTCCCTGGGTAAAGCCATAAGAGTAAATTTTCGATTTTGTGATTTACGGTTTCTTAATTTTTAATTTCCACACTCCACATTATATTTTATCTACCCTGCATTGCACTAAGCATGTTGCCATATACCTGGTTTAATTTACCAAGATTAGCCGCCAATGTGCCGATTTGTTCTTTTGCCCTGCCTGCATCATCAACAGTACCTACCATAACCTGGCTGGCTTCGGCTAATTTTCCATAAAAAGTATTAAGGGCTTTAAGATGATTATTGCTTTCATTTAACTCCATCTCATAAATGGTATTTAATGAAGATAAATTTTTTGTAAGTACCTGCACCTGTGTATGAAATCCTTTTGCGCTATCAGCAGCATCATTAAAATTAGCCATGGTATTGGCAGATGTTGTGTAGGCATCTCTCAATGTAGTCATAGCGGAAGTTGCCTCTTTTGTTTTGGCAGAAAAATCACTTGTTGATCTAACCACATCTCCCACTTCACCTATTTGAGAAACGGTGGTTCCCAATCTTTCAAAATTATCTCCCAGCCTTTTTAAATTAGCTGGTGTTATATCAGCTTCCATCAGCATTTTATCCATGGATTGCAATGCCGGGTTGCCAACTACTGCAACAGTTTCTTCGCCGGGTTGGATATCTTCTTCATGTCTTTTAGGTTTTATCCATTCTATAGCTGCATAAACTAAAAAGATTGCGGTTTCCGTCCACATACCAATGGTAAGCATCATATCTGCATACGATTGATGTGTTAATTTAGCCCATGCTGCAAATATAATTACGGCAGCACCTGCGCTTACTAAAACATCAATGAGTGTTAAAAAGGTTCTTTTTCTATGAGCCATGATATAGATTTTTAATTTTAGAAATTATATTATTTATAAAAAGGGAATGAAATTCTTAAAAATTAATGGTGATATAAACCTTCGAATATATGTAGTTGAAATCAAGTTTACTTTCTTCTTTTTTTACCTGTAGATGGTGGCAAATCAATTACGGTTCTAAAGCCAATATAAGATTTTGCTGTATCCTGATATTCGTAGTTTCTTGTACTCGTTTGTAAAAAGAATGCTACATCCTTCCAACTACCGCCACGAATAACTTTCCGCTTCATACGGGGAGGATCCTGGTCTTTAGCATTCCAGCGTATATCAGGATTAAGATCGTGTTGAAAGTTATAACCACCTTCATAATAAAGTGAAGAAGTCCATTCAGCTACGTTACCGGCCATATTGTATAAGCCAAAATCATTTGGCCAATATGCATCAGCTCTAACTGTATAAAGGCCTCCATCTTCAGGATAGTTGCCACGCCCCGGCTTAAAATTGGCAAGCAAGCATCCTTTTTTATTTCTTAAATAAGGACCGCCCCATGGGTACGGTGCTTGAGATCGTCCCCCTCTTGCAGCATATTCCCATTCAGCCTCTGTAGGTAAACGAAAAGGGGATTCGGTAGTTCTGTTCTTAGAAAGCAAAAATGAATTAAGGAAATGCGTTCTCCATTCACAAAATGTTGTAGCCTGTTTCCACGTAATACCAACAGTTGGATAATTTCCAAAAGCGGGATGGCTGTTATATTGCTTCGCCATTGGCTCATTATAAGAATAAGAAAAATCCCTCATCCATACTAATGTATCCGGATAAACAGGAACATCTGTTTTTACAATGAATTGGGAAATAGGCCTACGTGCATTTTCCCTTTTTGCAGCTTCCTTAAAATCCACTACCTCTGAATGATATATTATTCTATTTGGGTCTATTGCCTTTACTCCATAAAGCCTGTTATCGGGAGTAAGTATCATCGCATCTATTTTTTCAACTACGGCACGGTCGTTATATTTAATAGCATTGGCGAGTTTCCAATCAATAGCTTCAAGGCCATCTGCACCTTGCTTTACATAAGGGGCGCCTAATAGTTTTGCTGCAATTGAATCAGTTACCCATTTGGTAAACTGCCGATATTCATTATTAGTAATTTCTGTAGCATCCATCCAAAAGCCACTGATCGAAACCGCTTTATTACGGGAAGTAAACGCGTAGTTAACATCTTCATCACTTGGCCCCATATGAAATGTTCCCGGTGGAACGTATATCATTCCAGGAGGTTTAGGAAGAGCATACTTGGAAGAAGGAGCTACCCCATGCAATTGCCCATCATTAGGCAAACCCTTCGTAGATTTTTTTCCAATACCTAATTTGCCACAGCTGGATATAAAAACAATGCCTGCGATAGCAATTACACTTAATAAGTGATTCTTCATGTATTTAACTTTGAGGGATATACTAACAAATGTATAATTAAATTTTATTAAACTGGTAACCAAAGCTTTCTGAAATCTTAAAGTTTTGTAAACATTTTACACGCTGAAAACGAATATTCAATTTAAATATTGCAACCAATTACTTAAACTCTAAATTATCACCTATTTGTTTGATAATTGATAGTATTTCTACGGGTTGTTGACATGTATAATTACGACATAAGTAAATCAATGGTTTATTGGATATATCTTTTTGGGCCAGTAGAGGGTAATTATTTTGTTCCCGGGGATTATCGGTGCATT
>DASYOS010000090.1:0-20074 GCA_036007525.1 Chitinophagaceae bacterium
TTTAGGCAATCCATTTACAAATTGAATTTTATCGGGTTTTGCAATGGCACCAATTATTCTTGAAACGGTTTGATGAATATTTTTTCTTGTTTGTTCTTCATCAGCAGGTTTATGATCTGTAATAACGAATGCATAAATTCCCTGCCCTTTTATGTCGTGCGGAAAGCCCACCACTGCGCTTTCTATAACCCCTGCGTGCATGTTAATTGCATTTTCTACTTCGGCTGTACCAATGCGGTGACCGCTTACATTTAAAACATCATCCACCCTACCAGTTATCCTGTAAAATCCATCTTTATTTTTTAATGCGCCATCACCGGTAAAATAAAGATCAGGATACGTTGCAAAATAATTTATACGGCAGCGTTCATGATCTCCGTAAGTTGTTCTTAGTATCGCTGGCCATGGCGCTTTAATGCAAAGGTTGCCGGCCCCCTCCAAACCTCCCCCGATAGGGGAGGCTTTTGAAATCTCTGCTGCAAAGTCGCTTCCTTCCACAATGTTGCCTTTTTCATCTAACAATAGTGGCTGCACACCCGGTAAAGGCAAAGTAGCCCATCCCGGTTTTGATTGCGTTATACCTGCGAGATTGGAAATTAAAATTCCTCCTGTTTCTGTCTGCCACCATGTATCAACTATCGGGCATTTTCCTTTCCCTATATTTTCATCGTACCAATGCCATGCTTCTTCGTTGATGGGTTCGCCCACAGTACCTAATACTTTCAGTGAAGAAAGATCTTTCCCTTTTAAAGGTTCTAAACCATAACTCATTAAACTTCTTATGGCTGTAGGTGCAGTGTAAATTGTGTTCACATTATATTTATCTACTATATCCCAAAATCTTCCGGCATCCGGCCACGTGGGTATTCCTTCAAACATTACACTGGTAGCGCCGGCACTTAATGGGCCATATAAAATATAGCTATGACCTGTTACCCAGCCTACATCTGCTGTGCAAAAAAATACATCCCTGGGTTTATATTGAAAAACATTTACGAATGTGTAGTTGGTCCATACCATATAACCTGCACTACTGTGCACAACACCTTTGGGTTTACCTGTAGAACCTGAAGTGTATAAAATAAAGAGCGGGTCTTCGGCATCCATCTCTGTAGCAGGCATTGTAATAATATTATCTTTCTCTATTTGCGATTCTGCATATTCCATTTCATCTTCCCACCAAACATCTCTTCCTTTTATCATGGAGATAGGAGTTCTTGTTCTTGTATAAACAATCACCCGTTTTACGGTTTTGTTTCCAATCAATGCATCATCGATAATGGATTTTAATGGAATGTCTTTACCGCCACGATAAGCGCCATCACATGTAACAATAAACTCTGCTCCGGCATCATATAATCTATCAGCAATACTTTGTGCAGAAAATCCTCCGAATATTACACTGTGAATTGCACCAATTCTTGCGCAGCCTAACACTGCATAAGCCAACTCCGGCACCATTCCCATGTAAATACAAACACGATCACCTTTTTTTACACCGTTATTGATAAGCACCTGCGCAAACTGGCAAACTCTTTTATGTAGCCGGGAATAAGTTACTACTCTTGTTCTTTCTTCAGGGTTATTTGGCTCCCAAATAATAGCAGGTTTGTCACCCAATTTATCAAGATGACGATCAATACAATTTTCGGTGATGTTTAATTTGGCGCCTTTGAACCATTCAACTTTTGGTTCTTTAAAATTCCATTCAAGTACCTTATCCCATTTTTTTCTCCAGGTAAAATTTTCAGCAATCGCTGCCCAAAATTCTTCAGGATCTTCTATGCTTTTTTTATAAGCTGAATGATATTCTTCTAAAGATTTTATTTGATAGGGATATGACATCGAAGAGAAATAATACCTGAAGATAAAAATTTAAGAAGAAATGAGAAGGTTATTTATTTGTATCTTTTTTGCTAAACACATCAGCAACTAAAACAACCGACTTATTATTTAGCTCTGTATTTTTTATATAGTGATATGAAAGGATTTATTTGGGCGCATGTACAACAGATATTGTAATTTGATAATTCTCCTTTCCCCCATCTGCTGCATCTACCTGCCGGGAGTAAGTAATACTTTTTGAAGCATTTAAATTCCCCAGAGGTATTACAGAAGCTCCTTTATCGCCAGGATCCTTGGGCAAATAAGGAGCGCCAAAAAAATCACCTACAATAAACTCTACTTTTTGTTTTTTTAAGGGTAGGGGAAGGCCTTCATCATCGCACCTTTTTAACTCCCACGCAAAATTAATATCATAAGAAATAGGACCTGTTTTTCTCCCCTCGTTATCAGTGACTGTTATCTTTCCTGAAATTTTATCTTGGATCCCTTCAGTATTCCATGTATCGATCATTCTGTTATATTCATAATTTTCTTCGTCCGTGGCAAAAGGTCCGGGCCAGGTATGACGGCATTTTATAGAAAAATTAAACTTCAATGCACTCTGAAGTTTTTGATTATACTCTGCAAGTTTATCCTCGCCTTTAAATTTTGTAGCCTGCTCGGCTAAATACATTACAATATCAGCAGCCTGGTAATCATGTTTTTCCCTGACTCTTTTTAAAAGCAATTCAGCTATATCAATATTATAATCAGCTCCAGCTTTTTTAATATCCCAATCGGGTTCTTTTTCCAACGCATCTTTATAAGAGTTATAACTAAATGAAAGAAGCTCGTTAAGCCCCAAATAATATTCAGGAGTGGATTTATATTTTTCAAAAATACTTTTTACTTTCTGTATTTGTTTATCGCCTCTTTTTATCGCTTCATCCCGTACTAATTTTAATCCCGCAGGATTTGATGGCATTGTTGCATTTTCTACAAGTTTACCTTTCACATACACTTTTAATAATACTGTTCCGGGCCTATAAGTTTTCCAATACCCAAGATAACCCTTGTTACCAGGTACATTATTGCAGTAATAAACAGGCCATTGGTCTTTAGCCCACTGGTTTGCTTTTGGAAGTTTTTCAGCGGCATCACAATCAAAGCGGACAAAAGGAGGTGGTTCTTCAGGGGCTTTTTTAATTTGGGCATTTGCCTGGTTGAAAATTGAAAGCGTAATGAAGAGCAGGGGTAAATATTTTTTCATTTGTTTTAAGGTTTTTTTAAGGGCCATTTCTTTTCCGGTTTGAGTATTAATCCCTGTTATCGCTCCCGATGTAAGGGTTACTGTTGTTCCTCTAAATCCAACTTCTGCTAATACTCCTATATCTGTAAATTCTCCCTGGTTATTAAATTTAAAATAACCTGCTTTAGCCGGTACCGCTAGTGTTGGCAAGCCAAATTCAGCTGTAGCCCCGGCACCTACATAAATAACTCTGCGCATGTACTGTATATGCAGTAAGCAGGTAAATTAAAATAGAAAGAGTTTTTTTCATAATTAAAATATGAGTGATTATCTTTTATAGTCAGCACTATGCTTTCATTTAGCACCTGCTTTCTTTAATAAATTTATCATTGCTGTTATGTTCATACTTTTAGCCTGGATCAAAGGTGTAACCCCTTTGCATTTAACATTTACGTTAGCGCCTTTTGCAATAAGCACACGAACTATTTCAGTATATTCATCAGCTAATGCTATATTTTTTTCAAGAAGCTTTTTAATTTTTTCTTTCTCTTCCTTGTCGGCAGGATTATCTCCTATACCTTGATCGGTTTGCATTTTTCCAACCTTAACAGTCATAGCATAAGTCCAAAGGATACTTCCTCCCGCTGCATAATTCATTAATCCCATCACGAAATTTGGTGGATCTTTTACAGATGCGCCGTATTTAAGCAGCAATTGCACTGCTTCCATGCAACCGTTATCTGCCGCCAACATGATGGGGGTTTTCATTACTTCATTAAATTTAATTCCATCCGGCATTGCCCCTTTCTTTAACAGCAGCTCCATTATTTTTATAAACTCTTTATAATCTCTCTCAACTTTTGTTTGAAAATATTTTTGTTTATAATAAAGCCCTGCTGCAGACTCAGTTGCAAATGCCAATGCGCCGTTATATTCCATGCCAAATCCAAAAAGTGGTACAGAATAATTTACATCGGCTCCATTGGCAATTAATAATTCTGCTATCTCATAATTGTTTTTTGCACAACCAAATATGAAGTCGGATGGCGGTGTACAGGCTAATGTTAAAGGAGAACCATATAGCTCCTTATTAACATTCATATCTGCGCCATTTTTTATGGCTTGTTTTACAGCATCTACATTGCCTTCCTTAATGGCATCGAATAATTGTGTGTTGGGTGATATAGTGTATTCTACATTACCTTCTTTAACCACAGTTAAAATAGGTTCTTTAACCAAAACTTTTTGTGCCTTTAGCGCTTTTACCACATCGGTCTGGCCGGTTTCTTCTGCTATACTTATGGCTGTTTCGTCACGCTCATTTTTTTGATTTGGCATGGCGCCTTTTGCCAATAGCAATTCTATAATTTTTACTTTATTATAAATAGGTAGCCCATTTTCATTATCAGCAACAAGCATTAAAGGTGTATAGCCGTCTTCGTTTTTTGCATTTACATTTGCGCCTTTACTTATAAGAAACTTAACCATTTCAATATCGCCATGCATGCTTGCATATATTAAAGGAGTGCCCTTGCCCTTATAATTGCCTTGAGTTTTTGCAATCACTTCTTTGTTGGCTCCCTTATTAATAAGCATTTCGGCAATCTTTAATTTTTGTTGCATGGGCAAATAATCTTCTCCTGAACAAATGGCAAACAATGCCGTTTTGCCGTCATTGTCTTCCGCATTTACATTAGCGCCTTTGTCTAAAAGAAATTTTACTATTTCAACAGCATCCGGTTGAGTTTCACCAAGAAATAGTCCCTCTGCAGCTCTTATTAAAAATGGAACGCCATCATTATGTTTGCCATTTACATCACCGCCTTTTTTAATAGCATCCTTCATGGCATCAATATCTCCCACTAAAACTGCCCTACCCAATTCCTCGGTCGGGGTATCGTTTTCAAATTGCGCTTTTGCATGTGTGAAAATGAAAAGCGTAATGAGGAGCAGGGTTAAATATTTTTTCATTTGTTTTAAGGTTTTATTTTAAGCGCCATTACTTTTCCGGTTTCAGTATTAATTCCCTGTTGCCGCTACGGATGTATGGGTTACGTATGTTCCTCTAAATCCAACTTCTGCTAAAACTCCAAAACATTTGGAGCGCAAAAAGTAAAAGATATATTTTTCGCATAGCAATTTCTTTTAATCAAAGCCTAATACAGTAGTCTATCTTGAACAAAAAAAATAACTTATTTCAGATTGATGAGCCAGTTTTCTGCAAACTTCCTGGCACCGGTTACGGCTTCTTTGCCGCAGCGGTAATAAAATTTCCAGTCATTAGGTTTGGCTTCATAAGCCGGATTGACAAACATCATTACACCGTTTTTTTTCGTAAGCGTCGCATTAAAATCTATGTTAGATGACCTGTTTAAAAATTGCTGCAACTCTTTTTTAATAATGGGTGTATAATTTTTCAATTCATCTCTTTCTTTTTCTTTGGCTGCAATTTTTGGTCTTTCCTCATCTATCTCCAACTTCATTTCATTACGAACCTTTATTTCTACATATTTTTTTTTGAAGGCTTCTTTGTCTTTTTCAAAAAGTTCTTTTAGCAGTTTTGCATCTTTAAGGTCCTGCTCAAAATCCCCTTTTGTTTTTCCGTCAGGTATCCAATCAGGATATTTCGCTGCATAATCGAGCATGCCCTGCTCCTCATTAATATTTACATACTCAGGATTTGACATGCTCTGCACATAATTTTCAGTTTTTTGCTTTCTTAATTCAATCCATCTTTCATCATTGAGATTTATTGCAGGGTTAGGGTAAGCCTGATCAACATAAGCATAGTAATCAGTTTTAAATTGAGGAGACTCTACATAATCTTTTATTATTTTGCCCAGCGACATCATAGTTGCTTCTCTTACCAGAACCGGAAGTTTTTTACAGGCAATTTTAATTTGATCGTTGCTATAAGGGCTAAAATATCCTGTATAAACCATTCGGACCGTTTGCTCTTTTACTTCAGCAATGGTAGTGCCTACATCGGAAAGCACATCATTGATTTTTTTAAAAGCAAATAATATTATTACAACAATACATGCCACAATAATTTTACTTTTCATGATTCAATAATTTTACTCTTTGGTCAATTTAATTTTAAAATTACCGCTCACTTTATAAAAGTCACCTTTAATTCCGCTGCCATTAAGATCTCTTAAAGTAGCCTGGAAACTTCCTATAAGATCAGAGCCAATTGCATACTGGCTTATTTCCGCTGTTCCGCTTACGCCTTCCTGGCTATTATCGCCAAGGAGGATCAATTCCTTAAGCTCAAAATTTGCATTCTTTTTTCGGTACGTAATATCAATGGTAGCATTATTGGGAAGGGTAGTATTTAAGTTAGGCACTATAAAATTGCCCGGCCCGGTTGGCTCAATTGCCAGATGAACCGAAACAAATTCCATTTCTTTATCATCCATAAATCTGCTGTACGAAATATCTGTATATGGTATTGCACCGGCAGAATTTTGTACAGCCATTGTAATGGTGGGCACGGCTTTTGGGAAAGTGAAAGTCTTTTTCTCAGATCCCATTTGAATGGTTAAAGAAGCTTCCCCGGCGGGCAAACGATTTTGCCCCCATGCAACCCCGGATAAAAACAATAACATAATAAGACAATAAACTGCAGGTAATTTTTTTAAGCGTACCATGAATAATATAATTTTTTAATGCTGTATAAAAATTTTTTTCTCGATTACATTTTTATAAACTCCACTCTCCTGTTATTGGCTTTGCCTTCAGGTGTTGTATTAGGCGATGCAGGCTCAGAAGCACCTTTGCCATCTGTTTGTATTCTTGCTGCATCAATTCCAAAATCTTTACTCAAAGCATTTTTTACAGAAGCCGATCTTTTTTTGGATAGCTCAAGATTAGCGGCGGCGCTGCCATCGTTATCTGTATGTCCTATTATTTTTACTTTAACAGCTGCATTATCTTTCAGCACTTGTGCAATTTCTTTTATAGTGCCAAAAGACTCGGCTTTTATTTTATCAGAGTTTACATCGAATGTAATACCTCTTGTAACCAGTTTTCCTTCAGTCATTAATTTACTCCGAACATCAGTTGTTCCTTCTGCATAGCGGAAGTTGGATAAAAACATATCCATAGGATGATCTTCTTCCCATGCCCAGGTACGAAATATAATAGCATTATAATTGGCTTCGGGCAGTATTCTTGGCAGATCAAGCACCTTTACTTCATTAACATAATACCTGAATCTTTGTTTATTAACAGCTATAGAGACATGAAATTTTTCAGACGGCTTGCCGGTTAGTGTTTTATCTTCAATATCCGTAGTGGCATCTCCATACCCTTGACCGCTGATAGCGGATCTGTTCAAATAGCGAATTGTGCCATTGGGTAATAATTGGGCACTAAGGAAAATGCCGGGATTGTCGCTGGGGTCTGATGCACCAGGGACCTCTTTTTTATTGCCTAATGAAGTGATCTGTAAATTAAAATTTCCTTGACGGTCTTCACCCCCCGCAACCATATCATACTCTATCGTATAATTATCGGGTAATTTATTAGAACTTATTTCCGGAAGATATGTAGTGCCATTACGCATTTTAAGCCACTTGCCTGGATACCGGTTATTGGTAACTACTTCTCCTTTACCATTAGTATTCCATTTTACCGGAAAATCACCAATATTATCCTGGGAAAAGTCATCAAAAAAGATGGTTTTTTCTCCCGGAACAAAATCAAACTTAGAGTAGCTGGCAAAAGATGCAGTAGCAGCAGGAGAATTATTATCAGATTCGGTTTTAGTTTTTGTTTTATCACCGTCCTCATCTTCTGTTTTGGTTTTGGTTTTTGTTTTACCGTTTTCTGTTTCCGTTTTTGTTTTGGTTTTTTTCTTTAAGCCCTCTTCTGCTTTATCAAGCTCATCATCAATAGCCTTATCAACCTTTTCATCGGTTCTTTGTTTTACTTTATCTTTTATTTTTTGTCCAATTTGAGCATAAGTAAATATGCTTATTGAGAAAAAAAACAGGAGAGAGAATATTCTTTTCATAAAAAATTTTTAAGTGTGAATGAATGGTATTTGAATTTGTAATGTATTAATGTCAATTATGTTTTTGCATTTTATAATAAGCTTTATGGTATAATTTCCTTTAAGATTGCCGTAAGTAAAACATATTGTGTGTGTTCCCTCGGTTAATTCTTCATTTATCAACATCCTTACTTCGTGCTCGGAGGCATTTAATATTTTAAGTACTGCTGTACATTTTTCAGGCAAGCTAAAAGTAATTTCCGACTCTTTTTTATTACTTTTTTCTAAACACTGTAGCTGATAAACTTCTTCCGTTGCTTGCATATCTTAATTATTGCCTGCTAAAAGTAAAGACAGATCGAAAAATTTAAATCGCAATCTTGCAATAGTGAACTATGAAAAAGCAAGTGGGAGCATTTGAATGGTAAGTGGCAAAAAGAATAAGAAACAAGAAATAAGGAATAAGAGAAGTGGTAGATAGTTTATAGATCCAGCTTTTTTTATAAACTCCTCTTTTTTTGTTCTTGAAACCAAAACCTTATTTCCATTGCTCATAATTATGCTGCCGCCTTCGCCGCATAAAGTCACTATTATTTTTTGGATAAGGCTTTAACAGCTTTTACCAATTCTTCTATGTGCTCATTCATTTTATTCATTTTTTCTTCCTGTATATTTATTTTTTTATTCTGCGCTTCAATTATCTGTTGCTGCTCCTGCATACCCTTTACCAAAGGCATAATAAACTGGCTGTAAGCAAGGCTGTAATGGTCTTTATTATTTGCCGGCGTATGTACACCATCAAACTCATACCCTAATTCCTTTGCTATTTTTTCTACATCCTGTGCAAGAAACCCGGTGTGCAATTGTTTTTTAACATCATACGAAGCATGCTTTGCAATACTGTTGTCATCCTGAGCTTGTCGAAGGACCCCTGTCTTTGTGTATTCATCTAACTTTTTCTCATCAAAATAATAGGTAACAGGTGTAAGCTTTTTAATAAAATCCAAACCCGGTACATTGTCTTTAATATTATACTTAAATCTTTTATCGCTGGGAAAGCTATACGCTACCTGGCCTTCAATAACCCTTACAGAAGTATTACCAATGCGTACTTTATTGCTTGCATTTACTACTGCTTTAAAACCAATGGCGGTAGCATTGTTTAAATCGCCACTGCTTACATCAGCAAGTGCGCCTATGGCAGTATTTTCTGTTCCCGTTGTATTTACATATAGCGAACTAGTGCCAATTGCGGTATTATCATTTCCTGTGGTATTCTTCATAAGTGCAAGTATACCATTTGCTGTATTGTTTAATCCTGTCGTATTTTTTCTAAGAGTGGAACCACCTATTGCTACATTACCAATTCCTGTTGTATTTGATTCAAGCGGGTAATTTCCTATTGCTACATTAGTACTTCCACTTGTATTATTTAGGAGTGCATTTACACCGTTTGCGGTATTATCATTTCCTGTGGTATTCGACGAAAGTGCGTTTATACCATTTGCTGTATTACTACCTCCTGTTGTATTTAATGCAAGTGCGTCTACACCATTTGCGGTATTGTTACCTCCTGTTGTGTTTGAGTAAAGTGCGTTTCTACCATTTGCTGTATTGTTAATTCCTGTTGTGTTTGAATAAAGTGCGTATATACCATTTGCGGTATTATCATTTCCTGTTGTGTTTGAATAGAGTGCGTTTACACCATTTGCTGTATTGTTAATTCCTTTTGTGTTTGAATAAAGTGCGTTTACACCATTTGCGGTATTGCTACCTCCTGTTGTATTTTGCTGAAGTGTACCTATCCCATTTGCTGTATTTTCTTTTCCTGTTGTGTTTGAATAAAGTGCACCTGTCCCATTTGCTGTATTGCTAAATCCTGTTGTGTTTGAATAAAGTGCTTTTTCACCATTTGCTGTATTGTTTAATCCTTTTGTGTTTGAGTAAAGTGCAAAATATCCGGTTGCAGTATTGCGCATTCCTGATGTGTTTGAATAAAGTGCACCTACCCCATTTGCTGTGTTGCTAAATCCTGTTGTGTTGGAAAAAAGGGCATCTCTTCCATTTGCTGTATTGTTCTCGCCTGTTATTTTCGGGCCAACATTAATTTGCGCATGTGTGTAAGTGGTTATTGAAAATGCAATTATCATCAGTAAAATACTTTTCATAAAAAGATTTTTAAGTTTGATTGGATGGTATTTTAATTTGTAAAGTATTAATGTCAATTATGTTTAGCATTATAGAAAGTTATTGCCGGTTCTCTTTTATTATTGTTTACGAAGCATTGGAGCTGGTAAATTTCTTCCGTTGCAGGTTGCAGGTTTAATATTATCTGCTAAATATAAACAGGCATAAAATTTTATAAACTACAATCTTGCAATAGTGATGTATTAAAAAGCAATTGGCAGGCTTTGGATGGTAAGTGGCAAAAAGAATATGAAATATGAAATAAGGAATAAGAAAAGTAGATAGGATAGCTTATAGATTCAGCTTTTTTATAAATTCTTCTTTTTTTCTTCTTGAAACCAAAACCTCATTTCCATTGCTCATAATAATGCTGCCGCCTTCGCCGCGTATATATCTTTTAATTTCATTCATGTTGATGAGATAGGAATGATGGATTCTAAAAAAATTATTTTCACTCAGCATTTCTTCAAAATCCTTTAATGTTCTGGAGGAAAGAAGCTTTTCTTTATTTTTTAAATAAAACTGTGTGTAGCTGCCGGTAGCTTCACAATAAATAATATCTGCAACATTTAAAAAAATAACTCCTTCTGCTGTTGATACCGATATTTTTGTGTAGGCATTATTAATATTTTTTAAATTATCGAACAACAGATTCATTTGCTGAGCTGTAGATTGTTTTTTCTTTTGCTTATAACGTTCAAGCGCCTGTCTTAATTCTTCTTCGTCAATAGGCTTAAGCAAATAATCGAGTGCGGCAAAACGAATTGCCTTTATTGCATATTCATTATAGGCAGTAGTAAATATGACATCAAAATTTATTTCTTTTATTTCAATCAATAACTCAAATCCATTTTTGCCCGGCATTTCAATATCCAGAAATAATATATCGGGTTTAGTTTGCCGTAATAATTTCAATCCTTCCGGTACATTTTGGGCAGCGCCAATAACGGATATTTCCTGGAATTTTTTTTCCAGTGTTTTGGTTAAATAAGAAACACATTTTTTTTCGTCATCTATTATAACTGCCGTTATCATTTTAAATATTTGCTTCTGTGGGTAAAGTTACTATAACTCTTGTGCCTGTTAGCTTCCCTGCGTTATCAATTATATCATCAATCATTACTGTGTTTTCATTTTGATCATTAAGCAATGATAAACGCTGCTGTGTGATCTGCATTCCCATTGAATGATGCTCTTGCCCGGAAACATTGAGTTTGGCCGAAGATTTTCTACCAACACCATTATCAGCAACAGACACTTTTAAATAATTTTCTTCTATATAAAAACGTACCCATAACTTTTTTTCTCCTTCTTTGTGAGCCAGGCCGTGCTTAATGGCATTTTCCACATAGGGCTGAACGATCATTGGTGGGATTCTTATAAAATCTGTATTAATCGTTTTTTCGCAATCAATAAAAAATTCAAAATTTTCAAAGCGAAAAGATTCAAGCTCCATGTATAATTTCAAATAATCAATTTCTGACTGTAAAGAAATTAATTTTAGCTCTGAATTTTCCAAAACCATCCTGAGAAGCTTTGAAAATTTTCCAAGATATTTTTCGGCGGCTTCTGTTTTATTGTTAACAATGCTTTCCTGTATAGAGCTAAGAGAATTAAAAATAAAATGCGGATTGATCTGTGCCCGTAATGCTTTTAATTCAAGGTTTGCTATTTGTTGCTGTAAAGCAGCTTTCTTTTTTATACTTTGTATACGCCTTGCGGTTAGTAAATAAATTATACAGCTAATTACAATAAAAATTATCAATAGAAACCACGATGTTTTCCAAAAAGGCGGTTTAATTACAAAGTGGATATTGTAAGTATTGGCAGCGGGCACTCCATTAAAAGTATTTGCCCGTAACTGCAGCTGATAACTGCCCTGGGACAAATTTGCATATTGAATTTCTCCCGTGTTTCTGCGATAATTCCAGGCACTATCAATACCCAGCAGCCGGCAATAATATTGATTACGCAAAGGGTTGGTATAATCAGGCAATGCCCATTTAAATTGTATATTGTTTGAATTATGATCAAGCTGAAGCGTTGTCGTACTATCCCATTTTACCCGTTTGCCGTTTACTGAAACAGCTGTTACCAGCATATCCATTGTTGTGTTAACTGAAGCGATAAGTTCTTTTGGATTGAATGCTGTTAAATAATTATTTGCAACAAAAACAATTGTACCGTTTTTCCTGGTTAATAAAACCCCGTTCATATCATTGGATAGTAAACCATTTACGGTAGAAAACTTTTTAAATAATTGTGCTTTTTCATTAAAGATCATAAGTCCGTTTTTTGTTGCAAACCACCAGTTATCTGCAGTATCAGGCACCATATCATAAATATCTTTTTGCATTTCGTCCGGCAGAGGTATCCGTAGTAATTGTTTTTTTTGAGGATGCCATTTAAAAATTTCTTTGTAAGAAAACGAATATAAAAAACCCTTGCTGTAAATTATTTTTATTATGCCCGGCATGTCGCCTGTGTGCTTTCCAAAAGGCTTACTGAATTTGCCCGTAAGTCTTTCATATAAAATTGCTCCTTCATCAATATCAGCCATCCATATATTTCCGTATTCATCTTCTTTTGCATCAGCAATAACCAATCGCTTTGTTATGCCCTGGCTTTGTATAAAACCTTCCCATAAACGTTTGCTTTTGCCGGTTTGTTTATTCAGTGTCCAAACTCCTTCGCGCCAAGGGAAAAACCAAATTTGCTTTTTTGAATCTATAAAAAGATTTAAAACAAAATCCCCGGGAAGGCTATTGCTGTCCTTTGAGTTATGCATAAATGTGTGCACATGGTTATTTGAAATACTTATAATTCCGGCCGATGTAGTAATCCATAAGTTATTTTCATCTTCCGGAAACAGCGATAAGACCACCGGTTTTTTTTCGGTACTGTTTTTTAAAAGTTTTTGCAGTCTGTTTAAATTTCCTGTAACCCGGAAACTATCATTGTAAGTTTTCAAAAATTCATTTCCACCGCCTCCTATCAATAATCTATTTTGCCATTCGGCAAGGGAGGGTGTTTGGGATGTAATACTGCTGTTGTAAAAACGATGTTGAAAGATTTGCTTTTGGGGGGCGTAAATAAAAAGCCCGATATCAGATGCAAGCCAAAGCCAGCCATCAGAAGAATGAAATGCAGGATAAACATTTGGGTATTCATTTAGAAATAATGGTTTTTGAAATTGAAAGAATTTTTTCTTCTCAGGTTTAAAGGCAACCAGTTTTCCGCTTATCCATATTGTGCTTTCATTGTTTTTTATAGTCTCATTTATATAACGGATAGGGTCATTTATTGTTTGAGACCATGTTGTTACTTTTCCTCTGTCAAGTTGTTTTAATCCCCTGCTCCAGCTCCCGATCCACAATCTGTGCAAATGATCTTCAAAAGCATAAGTAAACAGATCTTCATACAATGGATCGTTATCAGCAGATATTTCTCTTTTGTATTTTTTATTGCCCGTATTAAAAGACCATACACCATTGTGTGAACATACCCACATTTTTTGTGCAGCATCAATCATAATATGCACCAGCCGGTTTGCTTTTTTACTATCAACGTTATCTGCAGTAATATAAAAAGGAATAAAGTTTTTAGTTTGTTCACTAAAAAGCATCAGACCTCCAGTAGTGCCGCACCATATATTTTGTTGCTTATCTATTGCTAAAGAAACAATTACTTTAGATTCTCCATAAGGGCTTTGGGGCGGAGCAAGATTGATAAAAATATTTTGATGAATATCATATTTTGTTAAGCCGGTATTCGTTCCTATCCATATGTTGCCGGTTCCATCTTCAGCAAGCGCATTAATATTATTATTGCCAATTGAATTTTTATCATTTTTGTGTCTGAAAACAGTTATGGTTGAGCCGTCCATTACATTCAGCCCGTCATCTGTTCCAACCCACACCACTCCTCTTTCATCTTTTAAAACGCATTTTACGTGATTATCACTTAATCCGTTATCTTCTGTAATTTGGGATAAAACCAGTGGTGTAACCGATTGCCCTTGAATAAAACAAGGATAGGAGCTAAAAAAAATAATATAGAATAAAAGCCACCGCAAATAAGAAATTTAGTTAGCTAAAAATAAACCTTTAAACAGATTTATATTTTAAAGACCCATAGCATTATAAATAGCATCCTGAATTTTTCCTCTCACATTCATTTTTGATAATTTTAAATTCTCGCCACCATCGGGATTTACCCGGTTGCTTAAAAAAATGTACACAATATTATATTTGGGATCTGCCCAAACACAGGTGCCAGTGTAACCAGTATGGCCAAAGGTGAGTGGCGATACCAACTTTCCGGGATATGGTTCTTTAATTGTTTCATTATCTTTTTCAGGTTTATCAAACCCAAAACCCCTGCGGCTTATAAGACTATTGTAGGAAGTAAACAGTTTTATTGTTTCGGGTTTAAGGAATTGTTTGCCATCCATTTTGCCGCCATTAAGAAGCATCTGCATAATTACTGCAAGATCATAAGCGGTACTGAACAAACCTGCATGGCCTGCAACACCTCCAAACATGGCCGCCCCGGGATCATGAACATCTCCGCGAAGATGTTGTAGGCGAAAATATTTTTCTGTTTCTGTTGGAACGATCCTGTCAAGTGTAAATCTATCTCTTGGTTTAAAACCGGTAGCTCTAAGCCCCAAAGGATCGTAAAAAGTTTTTTTTACATATTCATCCAGAGGTTGTCCGCTAAGCGCTTCTACAATTTTCCCGAGAAAAATAAAATCATTATCACTATATACATATTTTTCAGAAGGCCCTAATTTACTTTCTAATATTCTTTTATATATAGTATCTCTCCAGTCGGTTCGCATGTATAAATTTTCTGCCACCCGAATGCTAAACGAATCGTTTTGTCTCGTGGAATAAATATTTGATAAAGGTACTTTCGTAACACTATCGATTGTTTCTTTGTAAAATGGTATATAGGAAACCAGCCCGCCTTGATGCAATAAAATATTTTCAATCAATATATTTTCCTTATTACTTCCTCTTACCCAAGGCAGATAGTCACCTAATTTTTTTTTTAAGTCGAGTTTCCCTTCGTCATATAACTTCATTACTGATATAGTGGTAGCACATATCTTGGTAACTGAAGCCATATCAAAAATAGATTGCATTGTTACAGAATCAGGCTGGTTGTAGTCATACTTCCCAAAGGCTTTTTGATAAGCTACCTTACCATCTTTTACAACTAATACTACAGCACCGGGAGTTGCGCCATTTGCAATGGCATCCTCAGCTATAGAATCAATAACATTTAATTTAACTGGGTTTAAGCCTACGTTTACGGGGTCAGTAACGGGTAATGAGTTATTAAAAACAATGCCGCTACCAAATTTATAAGAATCGCAAACTGTAACAGGAAGTTTTCCTTTTGCAGTAATTTTCCCCAACAAGATATCTACAGCACTATTTTGTGTAATACTGTCATCTTCATAACAGGCAATTAAATTTTTTGCATTGCAAAAGTTTTTTATTGCGTAGGGGTTTCCAAAAACAAAAGTGACGCTTTTAGTATTTTGGTGTAGTTGTTGTACCAGATCAACAGCAGGTTTGGTTATGCCAAAATTATTTGCGGGATAGCGGTTATAATTATGTATTCCTATCACTACTGATTTATACCGGTTCTTTATTAAAGATATCATTGATAATATTCGTCCTGCATCCTGTTTATAATTAAAATAAAAAACGTCGGCATTGTAATCAGCCCTCATTCTTTTTGCAAAAGTGTTATCACCTGTTATGCCAATACCCACATAGGCAATATTTTTTGCTTCTTTATTTTTCTGGTAGGATGGCTGTAGAGGAAAAAACATATCGTCATTTTTGTTTAGCAGCGTTATAGCATTTTCCGCTACAAGTTTTTTCATGCCATTAACTTTACTATTAAGGTCTTCCGTAAGATTAGCAGTATTTATTGGGGTTACATTGCCTAAGCCAAACATATATTTAGCGGCCAAAACCCTTTTGCATTTTAGATAAATATCATCCCATGTGAGTTGTTTATTTTTAATGGCCTCTTTAATTTTTTCAATGCTGCCGGGTACATCTGACGGCAGGCATAACATATCATTACCGGCAATAACTGACTGTACAGCTATTTCTCCACCGGGAAAATATTTTGCAACACCCTGCATATTTAATGCATCGGTAAAGGTTAAACCCTGGTAGCCAAGTTCATTTCTTAATAAATTAGTAACATTATTTTTTGAAATAGACGTTGCACGATTGGGTGCATTATCAATTGCCGGGATATAAAGATGGGCAACCATTACACTGGCCACTCCTGCTTTAAACATTTCACGAAAAGGATATAATTCAAGCGAATCTAATTGCGCTCTGGTTTTATTAATTACCGGAAGATCTAAATGAGAGTCAACAGCAACATCTCCATGGCCCGGAAAATGTTTCGCAGTGGCCATTACGCCAACATCCTGCATTCCTTTCATGTATTGAACTCCATATAAACCTACCTTATATTTATCTTCTCCAAAAGAGCGGTCGTTAATTACTGGGTTATTGGGATTATTATTTATGTCTACTACCGGAGCATAGTTACATTGGATACCGGCACGTTTGCATTGTTCACCTACAATTCTGCCATATTGATAAATTATGGAAGCATCCTGTACGGCGCCTAACATTAATTGATGGTTCAGCGGAATTACACTGTCCATGCGCATTCCGAGGCCCCATTCTGCATCAATACAAATGAGTACCGGCGTTTTAGCTATCCTTTGATAATTATTTACAATGGTTGCCTGCTTAACCGGCGGTCCCTGAAATAAGCAAACACCTCCAACGTTATATTTGGAAATCAACTCATTTACCTCCTTATCATAATACACTACTCCCTTTGGGGTTATTGAACTCCCTCTTAATACCATTAACTGTGCAATGCGCTGATCATTATTGAGGGTATTAAAAACGCTGTCTGACCATCGGATTGCGGCAAGCGTTTTTTTATATTGGGCAAAAGACGCAGTGGCGAAAAAAAGAAAAAGTATAGAAATAAAAAGGCGTTTCCTCATGATAAAATTTTTACAAAATAAATCACAAGTTACTCAATTGTTCTTTTTGAAATCCACTGAAAAATTAAATCTTAACAAAAGATCAGAGTTCTTTTATCCGGATGATAACATCATGAGGGGCCGGTTCATCTCCGCCAAAATAGGGGTACAGTTTATAACCGCTTCCCAAAGGTGTGATGCTGGCACGTGGCAATGAGTCCACAGTTTTATTTAAAGAAAAAATATAGTTTTTGGCAGTTACTTTTATTGAACAATTATTCTCTAAACCGATAGCAACTGTTCCTAATTCTTTATATTGTACCACGCCATTGTTATAAATATATCCAAAAAGCCTCAATGCATTATCGCTCCATCGCCAGCCAAACCTTGCGCTGAATTGATGGTGTTGTGCATTGTTATCAGAAAAGCCATAAAGCTTATTTATGTCGTATTGGTTATTTGGATCCACAGTTTGATAAATTGCTGAACTATCAAATTTTGCAATAAATTTTAGCTCGGCATATTGAACCTGAATAAAATTGTTACTATCTGCAAAATTTTGTCCTTTCCGTATCTTATATACAGTGAACTGGGTTGTTTCTGCAAATGGTGTTGTTACAGGCATTAAATTCTGCCTGGGATCATCAAGATCCTTAGTGCAGGAAAATATAAAAAGGCATAAACAGATATGGAAAATATTTTTTTTCATCAGTAATAACTCATATGATTTATGTATATGATAAACGTATCTCCTCAGTTTTTCAAGTTAACTCTTATAATCCTAATTTTACATTCTAAAAATACATAATAAGTGCCGGATATTATACAATTATTGCCAGAAAATATTGCTAACCAGATTGCTGCCGGCGAAGTTATTCAAAGGCCTGCAAGCGCTGTTAAAGAACTTTTAGAAAATGCTGTAGATGCTGACGCAACTGAGATAAAATTATTTGTAAATGATGCCGGCAAAGCACTTATACAGGTTATTGATAACGGAAAAGGAATGAGCGAAACCGATGCCCGTATGTGCTTTGAGCGGCATGCTACATCAAAAATTAAAAATATAGAAGATCTTTTTCATATTAAGACGATGGGTTTTCGTGGAGAAGCGCTTGCAAGCATTGCAGGTGTGGCGCAAGTAGAACTAAAAACAAAGAAAGCAGAAGACACAACCGGTACCTACATTGAAATTGAGAATAGTCTAGTAAAAACGCAACAGCCAATAGCAGTGCAACAAGGCACCTCTATCAGCATGAAGAACCTGTTTTTTAATGTTCCTGCCCGCCGGAATTTTTTAAAAAGCAATACCTCTGAATTAAGACATATTGTTGATGAATTTATTAGAGTGGCAATGTCTTTTCCTGAAATATTTTTTTCACTTACATCTAACGGACAGCAGGTTTTTTATTTGGAAAAAGGAACGCTGAAACAACGCATTGTTCAAATTTTGGGCAATAACTATGCGGCTAAGCTCGTCAGTGTACAGGAAGAAACGGATTATCTGAATATTTATGGGTTTGTAGGCAAACCGGAAACAGCCAAAAAAACAAGAGGCGATCAATATATTTTTGTGAATAATCGCTTTATTAAAAGTGCTTATTTAAATCACGCAGTAATGAATGCTTTTAGTGATATAATCGCTAAAGACAGTTTTCCGATGTATGCTTTGTTCGTCGATATTGATCCATGCCGACTGGATATAAATGTTCATCCAACTAAGCAGGAAATAAAATTTGAGGATGAAAAAATTATTTATGCTTTTGTACAATCAGCCGTAAAGCATGCGCTGGCACAATTCAGTATAACGCCTACTTTGGATTTTGATCTTGATGTTTCAATACAGCAATCCGATGCAGTTAGTAAACCATTTACAGATGATAAAAGAGCTGCAGCTTCGTCATCTTCTTTGTATAAAACATTCATACAAAAACACCAGGCGCATTTTATTGAAACTAAAAGTGATTTGAAACACTGGGATAGTGAGTTACCTGTTGCCGGTGACGAGTTGCCAGTTAAAATTCAAAAGGAAACTCATACCCTCGATTATACTCCTGGGCAAATTCAAAATAAAGAAGATAAAAAACCGACAAACAATAATTTCACTCAGCTACATTCCACTTTCATCATTGCTGAAAACAGAAATGGTTTTATTGCCATTCATCAGCAAAATGCGCATGAAAGAATTTTGTACGAAAGATTTTCAAATGCTATTAAAGGCAAACCTATTGCAACACAAAGAAGTTTGTTTCCTGAAACGATTGAGCTTGCACCTACAGATAGTGGTTTATTACATGAGTTGTTAGGTGACCTTCAATTACTGGGTTACCTGGTGGAACCTTTTGGCAATAATACTTTCGTTATTCAGGGTTCGCCTGCCGATGTTGTGCAGGGAAATGAAAAAGCAACTTTGGAAAAAATACTGGATCAGTACAAGCATTTTAGCAATGACCTAAAATTTAACAAGCGTGAAAAGCTGCTTCGCTCTATGGCATGGCAGCACGCTGTAAAAGCAGGTACATCATTAGATCAAAAAGAAATGTCATTTCTTATTAATGATCTTTTTGAATGTGAAACTCCCAATTGCACTCCTAATGGTAAGCCATCTTACCTGGAATTTAAAAAAGAGGAGCTAGATAAAATGTTTGGGAGATAGAAATTTATTTTCGACTTTTATTCTAACCAAAACACTATAGGTACAGCTTTTACTATTGTAACATGTATAGGGTTTTCAATTACCATTATCAGCATACAATTATTCACCTTTTTGTTTTAT
>DASYOS010000091.1:0-11664 GCA_036007525.1 Chitinophagaceae bacterium
AAATCTTTTGCAGGTGTGTTTACATTAATTCGTAAATACCGCTGAAGAGGCCGCCAAAGGTGCGCTACCATCCATGTGCTTAAAGCGTTGTTATCACTCAATTTATCTCCCTGGTGCCCATGCGTTAAAAAAATGGAAAGCTGTTTTTCGTTTATTATTATTTTTAGCAGAATACCCTCATATACCGGCAAAGGCAAATTGAAAATATCTTTAAACCATATATCTACATCAAGTTTATTTTTCCAGGTAACGTCATGGTTGCCGAATGTTTTAAAATATTTATTTTCCTGTTGAAATCTGGCTTCACTTCTTAGTGCTGCTATGTTCTTAGAGATAACTTCCTTTGGCTCATATTTCCACAATTCTTCTGCATCGCCAAGGTTTATATAAGTGAATTTATTTAGCAGGTAATAATCAAGCGCAGCCAAATAATTAGGCTCGTTGTTGGCAAAATCATCCCCATAATCTTTATTGCCTTTGTGATGATCGCTAAAGATTATGAACCTATCTCTGGCGAGGTCAACATTAATGGCAACACCTTTTTTACCGCTGTTTTTTTCAATATAGCGCAGCAACCTGCTTAAGGAGCGGAATACATCTGCTCTTTTAGGTGAAGAAGCTTTTGATGCAAGACGGGTAAGAACCGGGCCAAATATTTTTCTAAGAAGTCTTCTCAATTTATTTTAGAAAGTTTATGGTAATTGTGGCTCTTCTTCTTCAGGCGGCAGGGGGATAGCCCCAAAGAATTTGCCTATCATAGGAAACTTTTGAAACTCATGTTTTTCCATGCGGGTGATAAATAAAAAAAACCCGGTTAAAAATATAGTTGCTGTCGCCATGGAAAACCATAAAGGATGGTATAAATAAATAACAAACTTATGTATGAGATAAAAAATTACGGCCAAAAGCAAATAGGCAATAAGTTTTTTCTTAGCATAGGGGATTGGATAAAATTTTTGCCCTAATAAATAAGATGATACCATCATAAAAAAATAACAGCTAAAAGTTGCCCATGCACTACCCGTGTATCCATATAAAGGTATCCACCAGATATTGAGTAAAACTGTTATCACTGCACCCGCAATTGTAATAGCAGCGCCATACCAATTGTTGTTTGTAAGCTTATACCAAACAGATAGATTATAATAGATCCCCAAAAAAACATTGCCCAAAGCTAATACGGGAACTATATGTATGCCCTCACCATATTCACTATATTTTATCGTAAGTAATTTTTGAAACAGATCAAGGTAAAGCCCAACCACCAAAAACATACAACAACAGGCAATAACAAAAAACTTCATAACCCTGGCATATGTTTCTTTTGCATTTTTTTTCTCAGATTGATTAAAGAAAAACGGCTCTGCAGCCATACGAAACATTTGAATAAATATGGTTATCAAAATTGCCAGCCTGTAATTGGCGCCAAAAATTCCCAACTGTTCTTTAGCCTCCTGCGGAGCAATAGGAACAACATATTGATACACCAAACGGCTAAGCATTTCGTTTATCATACCGCCCAACCCAACAATAATAAGCGGGTAAGAGTATTTCATTACTTCCTTCCACAAATTTTTACTGAATGAAAAAGTCATGGTGCGAAACTCCTTCAACAATAAAATAAATGTTGCCATACTACCCACGAGATTACCAATAAGATAATACCCTATACCCAGTGAGGGGTTATAAAAAAATAATAAAGGGCTTGTGGGATCTTTAGCTGCAATACCGGGACAAACACCTAAAAAATAAACAACGATCAAAACATTTATTACAATACTGAATAGCCTTACAAAAGCGTATTTGCGGGGACGACCCTCCTGCCTCAGTTTGGCAAAGGGTAGTGTAGAAAGTGTATCAAAAAAAATTATCCATGCTACCCATTTAAAATATTCAGGATGGTTGGGCATATAAGTGGCATTTGCCAACTCTTGACTGAATAAAAGAAGGAATGTAGTAAATAAAATAGTTGTGCTTACTATGGAAATATTTAATGTGCTGTAGAGTTCATTTTTATTTTTATTTTGAACAAATCGAAAATAACTTGTCTCAACTCCATACGTAAAAAGAATGTTGAGGAAAGGGATAATAGCATAGATGGTTACGAGGTCAGCAGTATCAACTGCATGATAAATGTAAGCAAGAGAAAAATTTAGAATATATCCAATAAATCTGCTGGTGATGGTTGGAAGGCCATACCAAAGTGTTTGCCCTGCTAACTTTTTTATGCTCAATTACCGGGTTTTAAAACATCAAATTTAGCTGTATAATTTTTAATAAGGAGTAATACATAAGAGGCAGGAGGCATTTTTGAAATTGTCTCCGGTTGGTGGGGACACCAACCGGGGCGGCCCACCATGGGCGGTGTCCCCACCGCCCATGATTCAGGATTAAAGAGTAAGCCACAATATGAGCTAATCAAAACTTCTAAAAATTAATTTTCTTTCTCGATGATTTAATTTCTCCTTTTTTCTTTTTTGATTCTATTCTTTTTTCTTTAGCTGCTTTAGATGGCTTGGTTGACTTGCGTTTTTTTGGTTTGATCAACGCATTGTTAATCAAGGTATTTATTTTTTTTATCACTTCTTCTTTGTTGCCAAGCTGGGATCTTTGCGTCTGACTTTTCACTAATAAAAAACCGCTGGCAGTAATTTTATTGGCAAGTTTAAGTTTTATAAGTTCTTTTTGTTCTGCAGAAAAAAAATCAGAGGCATCAATATTAAAATACCCTTCCACCATAGTTTCTACCTTGTTTACATTTTGACCCCCACTACCACCACTTCTGGCTGTTTTAAATTTTATTTCTTTTAAAACATTTATCATCTTATAAAGTTAATTAAGTATGCCGTATTAAGCTTTAATAAACAACTGAAACATGATTATTTACGTTAATTTTAATAAGCCAATTATTTTTTACATTTTTGCATATTGTAACCAGCGTAAAATGAGTAATAGAATATACAATTCCTTATCGGAAAAAAAACGCCACGGTAAAAAATCGTTTGCAGTTTTAATTGACCCCGATAAAGTGAATGATGAAAAAATGCAAAAGCTGATAGACCTTGCAACTACAGCGAAAGTGGATTATTTTTTAGTAGGGGGCAGTTTAGTTATTTCTAACTATTTAGACGAGTGTGTTCAATACATAAAGAAATCATGCGATATACCTGTTGTACTTTTTCCTGGGAATCCTTCACAGGTTTCAAAATATGCTGATGCATTATTATACCTGTCATTGATCAGCGGACGTAACCCGGAATTGTTGATAGGGCAACATGTTATTAGTGCGCCGGTTGTAAAAAAGAGCGGATTGGAAATTATGAGTACAGGCTATATTGTAATTGATGGAGGCGCTCCAACAACGGTTTCTTATATTTCAGGTGCAGCACCTATGCCTTCAGATAAAGATGATATTGCCGTGTGTACTGCAATGGCAGGTGAAATGCTTGGCATGAAAATAATTTATATGGATAGTGGCAGCGGCGCTAAAAGACCGATAACTGAAAGTATGATTGAAAAAGTTTCTCAATCTATTTCTGCACCTTTATTTATCGGCGGCGGTATTACTGATCCTGAAAAAGCTTACCTGAATTGTAAAGCAGGCGCTGATGTAATTGTAGTTGGCAACGCCATTGAAAAAGATGAAAGTCTTATTGCTGAAATGGCTGCTGCAGTGCATTCGGTTCCGGTAAAAGTGTAAAATTACCTTTGACTTTTTACTACTCTGCCTGGTGTGTCTTTCCCACTTACAATAGTTTTTGAACTGATAGCAATGGCTTTTATAATTTCTGCCATATTGTTCATATCTAATGTCCCTATTTCATCACTTTGCTTATGATAATTGGGTTCATTGTTTGGTGCTTCTTCCATTTTTGATGTAGAGATGGTATGAGCAGGCACACCCAATGCAGCCAGCGTTGCATTATCACTTCTGTAAAATAAATTTTGTTTTGGATAAGGGTCAGGTTCAAAATGAAATTTTGAATTCATAAGATTTCCCTGTAAAATTTTGCCAAAGTCAGATCTTTCGTATCCGGTTATATAAGCAGAGTTTGCTCCCCATTTACTATCGGTACCAATCATTTCAATATTGAACATGGCCACAACTTTATCAGAAGGTAATTGTTTTGAGAAATATTGTGAGCCAAAACCGCCAACTTCTTCGGCTGTAAATGCAACAAAGATCAATGTGCGTTCATTGTTTTTTATCTGACTAAAATATTTTGAAAGCATAATAACTGCTGTAGTACCAGCCGCATCATCATTTGCGCCGTTATAAATTGAATCGCCTTTTGCATCAGGCTTGCCAATACCTAAATGATCGTAATGGGCAGAAAAAATGACGTATTCATCTTTTTTACTGGTGCCCGGAAGAATACCTACAATATTCGCTAATTTAGATTCATTCAATTCATGTTTTATTGCAATATCATATTTTTTGGGATCAGCAGAAGATAAAACAAACACTACATTATTATTTTTTTTGAAAGTTTCTCTTTTAAATCTTTTTAGGCGATTAAAACTATTAGCATTTGCTGTGTCAACTATTAGTAGATAATTTTTATCGCTCTCAACATATTTAAGTGCGGTTCTGATAAAATTTGAATCTGCAGGAATGATTATTTTTTCATAACCTGAATTGTTGTTGATTGCAATATCAGCTTGCGTAGTAAATGCGATAATATCTTTAGATTCCAATTGTTTACCGTCAAAATTTCCGGCAGCTGAAATAAATTTTACTTTTATCATACCAAATTTCTGCCGGTAATCAGTCAAGCCATTTAAATATTGCAACCCATTCTGTTTAAATTCTGATGCAATAAAATCAGCAGCTTTATCAATACCAGGTGTAAAAGTTCTTCGCCCCTGCATACTATCAGATGAGAGTATCCTTTCAATTCTTTCAACCTCAGTGCTATTAATTATTTTATCAATGGATTGAGCAATTGCAAAATTTGCAAACGCAGCAAATAAAATAGATATATATAGTTTCTTCATTACTTATTAATTATGGATAATTTTCAAAGGCTCATCATTTCTTTAAATTTTACTGCCTGCCTGCGGCTTACTTCCACTTTTTCACCTCCATGTAATTCCAATAGTAAGCCTCCATTAAAATAGGGCTCAATTTTATCAATCATCCTAAGGTTTACAATGTGTTTTCTATTTGCCCTGAAAAAAACTTTATCATCCAACCTTTCTTCCAGCGAATTAAGTGACTTTAAAATAAGTGGCTTATGTGTGGAGAAGAATACCTTTGCATAATTACCAACACTTTCAAACAATCGAACTTCCGATAGTTTTACAAACCAGCAGCGCTCCCCATCTTTAACAAATACCTGGTCATGCTCACTCAATAAACCTGTTCTTATATTTGCAGGGGAAAATTCTTCCTCTTCATCTTTTTGTTTCACTTTCACCAATGCATCAGCAAGTCGTTTTGGCTCTACAGGTTTCATCAGGTAATCAAGTGCATTTACTTCAAAAGCTTTTAAAGCAAATTCATCATAAGCTGTAACAAAAATTACATGAGGTGCTCTTTCCAATTCTGTAAGCATATCAAATCCGGTTTTCCCCGGCATTTGTATATCTAAAAAAATAAGGTCGGGGCTAAGACTTTCTATTTTATCAATCCCCTCATTGGCATTCGCAGCTTCTCCAATTACTTCCACTTCAGGAAATTCCTGCAAAAGTTTTTTTAACTCGTTTCTTGCTAAACGTTCATCGTCAATAATTATAGCTGTCATACAATATTTTTTATTATGAATTGACCTATGACTATTTAATAATTAACCGGCATAATCACTTTGCTTTCTACCATATTACCGCCTACATTTTTAATTTCAAAACGTGCTTTACCCTGATACAAAAACCTTAGACGATCCTGTGTAGATTTAATACCAAACCCATCTTCATTTATTTCACCATCAATTTGTCCTGAGTTTTGTACAACTAATTCATGATTATCATCCTTAAAATCTGAACAAATCCTTACAAAGCCTCCGGCTATGTTTTTACTAATCCCATGTTTAATTGCATTTTCTACTAAAGTCTGTAACATCATGGGGGGGACTGGCTGTTCTAAAGTATCATCATCAATCTTTAATTCTATTTTTAATCTTTCTTCAAAACGCATATGCTCCAAAGCAAGATAATCTTTTACCAGGTCCAGCTCTTTATGCAAGGGAACGGTTTCCATTTTTTCTGCCTGCATACTGCTGCGTAAAATGTTGGAAAGTTCAGTAATAGCCTGTCTTGCCCGTTGTGGGTTTTCATCAACCAAAGCCCTTATACTATTTAAGGAGTTAAATATAAAGTGAGGATTAATGTGAGATTTTATAGTTTTTACCTCCAGTTCTTTTACTGTTTTTTCAAGCATAAACCTGTCAACCTGATCACTACGATTTTTTTCAACATAATGCCAAATCATATATAATAACAGCCATAATGCAACAAGGATGAATGTGAAAATTATATCCCACCAAAACCTTCCTTTATGCGGTTCTTCATATTGCCAATTGCCATCTTTATTTCTGAACCAACCTGTGCCTCTTTTTATAGATAAAATGTGCGCATTAAGAACTGAATCTTTACTGGTAGGGCTGGCAGAAACATCTTCATTATAATATCTTTTACTTGCCAGATTTAATTGTTGCTCTCTTTGAATTGCTTTTTCTTTATTTTCTTTTTTTACAAATTCAACCATAGAAGAATTTGTAGCTACAGCTGTAGCTTTTGCTCCGTAATAAACTGTAAGAACTGTAAGGGTTACTCCCGCAATAAAAAGCATGATCACTTTTTTTGAAGGCAAACGCATCCAGTTTATCTTTTTAAGAACAAAGCGTAGTAAATGAGTGGCCAAGATTGACCAAACAAACCATATAAACAGATCTGCAAAAAAGATCCTGCTTTTTTCAGGAGGCGTTAAATACATATCATGGGCAAACAAGTAAACAAAAAACAGGTTTAGCAATGCCCAGCCACCCCAGCCAGCTATCTGGCATATCCAATATCTTACATTTGTTTTCAAGGCTTCGAAATTACTTTTTTATGGTGCTAATTAATAGAGTCAATTGATTAAAGGCGATATGTGCTGCTGAAAGGCAGAAAATTCTCAGATAAATGTAAATGTTAAAGTACGTGCTTTATCGTACTATCTTAAAATTAAAATCGGCTGTACCCAATACTCCCCAAAGCCTTATCCAAATAGGCAATAGTTGTTCAGTGGCTCTTGAATTGGTAATATCTCCAAGGTCAATAATATTTTCTGCTTTCCAATTAAAATTATCATGAAGCAACTCTCTTACCTGTTGCTTTGCATCTGCGTCATTTCCGCAAATAAATAAATTATGATCGCCATTGGCAACTCTGGTTGCATCAACCATAAGCGAACACGTTAAAGTGTTCAAAGCTTTAACCACTTTTGTTTTCGCAAATGTATTTTGTATTGTTTCACCAAGCGAAGTATCATTAACCAAAGATAAAGTTGGCGGCATGCCTTTTGAAAAATCCAAGGGGTTGGCAACATCCACTAATATTTTTTCTGCAAGATTGTGTTCTCCTGCCAATGTAAGCGCTTCCAATGAGTGTTCGCCTTTTGTACAGTTAAAAATTACATCCCCAAATTGTGCAGCTTCAGCAAACGTTCCCTGTGATGCGTTTTTACCATTTGATTTTGTCCATCCCGAAGCTTTCTCATTTATTGCATCGCGGCTTCCCATTTTTACTTCATGCCCTTTTGCAATTAATGAAGTGCCTAAAGTATTGCCAACCATTCCTGTACCCAATATTCCAATTTTCATTTTAAATGATTTTAGTTTTAATGTTTAGTTTTACAAAGCTGTTAAAGATAAATAAATGCCCAATCAAAATTTAAATACTGAGAAGGAATTATTAACGCCTGCTGATAAGGAGTTTGAAAATAATATTCGCCCGGCTGTTATTGAAGAATTTTCGGGGCAAAGCCAGATTATAGAGAACCTGCGCATCTTTATTAAGGCTGCCAAACTTAGAAGTGAAGCATTGGACCACGTTTTATTTCATGGCCCTCCGGGATTGGGTAAAACCACTTTGAGCAGAATTGTTGCTAATGAATTAGGCGTAAACATTAAAGAAACCAGCGGACCGGTAATTGAAAAACCCGGCGATCTTGCAGGGCTACTTACAAACCTAGAGGCCAATGATGTTCTATTCATTGATGAGATACATCGCCTGAGTAATGTAGTGGAGGAGTATTTATATGCTGCAATGGAAGATTATCGCCTTGATATAATGATAGATACAGGCCCAAATGCAAGAAGTGTTCAGATAAATTTAAATCCGTTCACATTGATCGGTGCTACTACAAGAAGTGGTTTACTTACAGCGCCATTGCTTTCCCGCTTTGGCATAAAATCAAGATTGGAATATTATGATGCAGTTACATTGCAAAAAATAATTTTGCGTTCAGCATCCATTCTAAATACAAAAATAACTTCTGATGCGGCAACAGAAATTTCCGGCAGAAGCCGCGGTACACCACGTATTGCTAATGGTTTATTAAGGCGTGTTAGAGATTTTGCGCAAGTGCTTGGCAATGGAGTTATTGATCTTGCCATTACAGAGCATTCTTTAAAAGCATTAAATGTAGATGAGTACGGCCTTGATGAGATGGACAACAAAATCCTTTCTGTAATAATTGAAAAATTTAAAGGAGGACCTGTTGGTATAACCACTATTGCCACTGCCGTTGGTGAAGAAACCGGAACGATTGAAGAAGTGTATGAACCCTTTTTAATACAGGAAGGTTTTCTAATGCGAACACCACGAGGCAGAGAAGTTACGCCAAAAGCCTATGAGCATTTAGGTAAAAAGCCGTATGGAAGTGGAGGAACGGCGTTGCTGTTTTCGTAAATTAATTATTGATGTACGAAGTACGATGTTTGATGTACGATGTAAATTATCTATTTAGTTTCCATTTTCACCTTTCACAAAATAATATCCGCCCTTACCCATACTTTCAATATAATAATTGTTATCTGTTCCCACACCTTTATAAAACTTAAATTTCTGTTGTGGTCTGTCATCATATAATAAGGTCAAAACAGGTCCTTTTAAAATAAATGTGCCTGTAAGTTTCTCATCCTTATCAAGTGTGGAATTATGATCGTTGAATACAAATTTTTTATTTCGATAAAACTTTATATTAGTTATCGCATAGTGCGGTACAAACCAGTTCCCTAATAATTTTTCTACAGAAGAAGATGAACCTCTAATTTGAGATTTTATTTGAGCAAATCCAATTACAGGAATAATAAAAACTAAAAGCAGTAGTTTTTTCATTAAAAAATTTGTTTTAGAATAACTGAACTATCAGAAGTGCTCGGCAGAAATCTTGCTCTATCTTGTAAGTCGTATATAGTATTCCACATAGCACTTTTTTGATCCCAAAGCATATATACAGATATCGATAGTAAAATAATCGTAATAATCCAAGCAGTAAGTAACCAGTATATAATTCTAATGTTATGTGTCAGGACGAAAAATATTCAAAGAAAATTATTAAGAATAGATAGTAGCCTTCATTTCCCATTAATCCTCTAATCCCAAGAATCATGGTTCAGACAACTGCTCCTGCACCACTAACCTAAATCCATTCCCATGAATATTTACGATCTCAATAGTATTATCATCTCTTAAATATTTGCGAAGCTTGGCAATATAAACATCCATGCTTCGGCCGTTAAAATAGGTGTCACTTCCCCATATTTTTTTAAGCGCCGCATCTCTAGGTAACAGGTCGTTCTTATACTCGCAAAGCATTTTCAAAAGTTCATTTTCTTTGGGAGATAAAGTTTGGGTCTGTTTATCTGCAATCAATTGGCGTAATTTTGGGTTAAAATGATATTTCCCCAGGTCATATTCTGCATTCTCTGTTTCCCTGTGCAGTTCTTCATTTCGCTTTAAGATGGCTTTTATTTTATGCAGCAGTACTTCACTGTCAAAAGGCTTGGTAATATAATCATCAGCGCCAAGTTTATATCCCTGTATAATATCTTCTTTCATTGTTTTTGCAGAAATAAAGAACAATGGCATATCAGGGTCAACATCCCGAATTTCTTCTGCAACAGTAAATCCATCCATGTTAGGCATCATTACATCAAGCAGGCAAATATCAAATTTTTCACGCTGAAAAGCTGCAAGACCAAGCCTTCCATCTCTTTCCAGCACTACGTCATAATCATTAAGCTCAAGATAATTTTTTAAAACCATTCCAAGATTTGTATCGTCTTCGCAAAGAAGTATTTTGGGTTTTTTGTTCTCCATAAAAAGTATTTATTAGAAATTAAAGATATTTGGTTTTTGGCGAAACAATCAAAAATCTCTTACAGCCATATCCATGCCTGATTTTTTTATCAAAATCAATTTCAACGTAGTAACTTTCAAAAAAAATTAGCATGGCAAATAAAGAAGCATTCCTAAAAAAAATAAAAGAAGGCTATACATTCAAAGGGGAGTCAATAAAAATAGGCGTTGCTATGCTGGATGGAGAAGTAATTCCTGATGCAGAAATATTTTTACCCCTGAAAACCTTAAACAGACACGGGCTGATAGCAGGGGCTACCGGTACGGGTAAAACAAAAACCTTCCAGATGATAGCAGAAGGACTAAGTGAGGCAAGTATCCCTGTTTTATTAATGGATATAAAAGGAGATTTAAGCGGAATTGCAGTCTCGGGTATTGCTAATGATAAAATTGCTTCGAGATATGCAGCATTAAAAATGGAATATAAGCCGTCCCAATTTCCAGTTGACCTGCTTACTTTGAGTGAGCAGAAAGGAGTAAGGTTAAGAGCTACTGTAAGTGAATTTGGACCTGTATTAATGGCAAAGATCCTGGGATTGAATGATACACAGGGAGGGGTAGTGGCAATGATATTTAAATACTGTGATGATAATAAAATGCCTTTGCTTGATCTGAAAGATTTTATCAAAGTACTTCAATACGTAGGGAATGAAGGAAAGGCAGAACTGCAGAAACTGTATGGTAATATTTCCACCACATCTACGGGAACTATTTTGCGTAAAGTAATAGAATTACAGCAACAGGGCGCTGACGTATTTTTTGGAGAAAAAAGTTTTGAAGTCGATGATCTTATGAGAACCGCTGATGACGGCAGAGGCATGATAAGCATATTAAGAGTAACTGATCTGCAAGACAGGCCAAAACTATTCTCAACATTTATGCTTCAGATGCTTGCTGAATTGTATGCCAGCATGCCTGAAGCCGGTGACCTGGATAAGCCTAAACTCATTATGTTTATTGATGAAGCTCATCTTATTTTCCAGGAAGCTTCATCTGCATTATTAGAGCAGATCGAAACTGTTATAAAACTCATTCGCTCAAAAGGAATTGGAATTTACTTCTGTACACAAAACCCAATGGATGTGCCGGCAAGTGTTTTAGCCCAGCTGGGATTAAAAATTCAACATTCATTACGAGCATTTACAGCAATGGATAGAAAAGCAATAAAGCAAACCGCACAAAATTACCCTGAAACCGATTTTTATAAAACTGAAGACCTGATAACTCAACTGGGTATTGGCGAAGCGCTCGTTACATTATTGAATGAAAAAGGTATTCCTACACCACTTGCTGCCACTATGATATTAGCCCCAAGAAGCC
>DASYOS010000092.1:0-3424 GCA_036007525.1 Chitinophagaceae bacterium
ATCCCTGCACGGTTTTTAAAAGCAACCACCCGTGAAGGCTTTGGGCAAAATCTTTTTCGTGATTGGCGGTATGAGGGTAATGATGATAACAAACCAAAAAAAGATTTTGTTTTAAATCAACCACAATATGAAGGGAAGATATTGGTTGCAGGAAAAAATTTTGGTTGCGGTTCTTCCAGAGAGCATGCCGCATGGGCAATTCTTGATTATGGCTTTACCGTTGTTGTGTCAAGTTTTTTTGCGGATATCTTCAAGGGGAATTCTTTAAACAATGGACTGCTACCCGTTCAGGTAAGTGAAGAGTTTCTTCAAAAAATATTTAAGCAGGATAATAATGCAATACTTATTGTGGATCTGGAAAATCAAAAAATAATAATTGATAATACTGGGGAAGAAGAAACATTTGACATCAACAGCTATAAAAAAAATTGCCTGCTTAACGGCTATGATGATATTGATTACCTGGTGAGTATAAAAGAAGATATTGAGCAATTTGAAAAACAATATGTATAAATATGAATAAGAATATTGCAGTAATACCCGGAGATGGCATTGGCCCTGAAGTAACGGGTCAATCAATAAAAGTATTAAACGCTGTCGCAGAAAGGTTTGATCACGAATTTAATTACACTTATTGTTTAATGGGAGCCGATGCAATTGATAAAACAGGAAGCCCTTTGCCAGATGAAACCATAGAAGTTTGTTTGAACAGCGATGCAATTTTATTTGGCGCTATCGGTCATCCAAAATATGATAATGATCCTGCGGCGAAAATTAGGCCAGAACAAGGTTTACTTAAACTAAGAAAGACATTACAATTGTTTGCAAACATTCGCCCGATTACAACATATCCATCGTTACATCACTTGTCTCCTTTAAAAAGTAAGCATCTTGAAGATGTTGATTTTATCATTTATCGTGAATTAACTGCAGGAATTTATTTTGGCAAAAAAGAAACTAGTGAATATTTTTCTAAAGCCTCCGACCTCTGCGAATATAACAAGACAGAAATAGAACGCATTGCTCATTTAGCTTTTAAAGCCGCACAATCAAGAAGAAAAAAATTAACGCTTGTAGATAAAGCCAACGTTTTGGAAACATCAAGACTATGGAGAAAAACCGTACAGGAGTTGGCTTTTAAATATAGTGATGTAAAAGCTGATTACATGTTCGTTGATAATGCTGCCATGCAGATAATTATTAACCCAAAACAATTTGATATTATTCTTACTGAAAATATGTTTGGTGATATTTTAAGTGATGAAGCAAGCGTTATTAGTGGCTCATTAGGTTTGTTGCCCTCTGCATCTCTGGGTAATTCATCTGCTTTATTCGAGCCTATTCATGGTTCGTATCCTCAAGCAGCCGGAAAAGATATTGCTAATCCTTTAGGTTCCATTTTATCTACAGCAATGATGCTCGATCATTTCAATTTAAAAGAAGAAGCTCGCCTGGTGACAAAAGCGGCAGAATGGACTATTAAAAATGGAATGGTTACAAAAGATATTGATCCTGTAAATTTTTATTTTATGTCAACTGTGGGTGATTTGATAGTTGATTATATTAATGGTAGAATTCCGGGAACATTTAACAAACAAAATATTGAATTAAGAAAATCCACTATCATTTAGACTATGTATTACAACGAAAACACGATACTTTATTTAAACGGAGAATTTATAAAAGCAGCAGAGGCAAAAACAGGATTGTACGATCAGTCTATACATTATGGTTATGCGGTATTTGAAGGCATTAGGGCATATAAAACACAAAATGGCACTCAAATTTTTAAAGCCGAAGAGCATTATGAAAGATTAAAATTTTCAGCTGAAAGCGTTTCAATCCCATATCACCACTTAACTGATGTGCTTATAGATATTTCATACGAACTACTGGCAAAAAATAATTTTCAGGATGCTTATTTGCGCCCCTTGGTTTTTTGTCCTCCCAACATGAATCTGCAAAAAGCCAAAGAATATTCCATCATGATCGCTGCATGGGAATGGGAAGCATACCTCGGTAATAAATTATTACGAGTGATGACCTCTTCTTACCAAAGACCAAACCCCAAAGGATTTAAAATTCATGCAAAGGTTAGCGGGCATTACATAAATTCCATTCTTGCATGCCAGGAAGCAAAAGACAATGGTTATGATGAGGCTTTGCTGTTGGACATAAATAACTTTGTTGCCGAAGGGCCCGGAGCAAATGTTTTTTTTGAAAAAAATGGAAAATTATTTACTCCTCCTGCAAAAAATATACTTCCCGGTATTACAAGATCCACTGTTTTTGAAATATGTACAGAGCTTGATATTTCCGTAGAAGAAAAATATTTTACAATTGATGAATTAAAAAAAGCTGATACAGTATTCTACTGCGGCACTGCTGCTGAAGTGATTGGTTGGGAATCATTAGACGATGTAAAATTTGCAAAGCCATGGGACGAAACTATAAGCAAAGTGATACAAGAGGCATATAAATGTAAAGTGTTACAAAAAGAATTTAAAAGGTCATTCGTAAGAGCATGAGGGAGTTAAATAAATACAGCAAAACTATAACACAAGATGTAACACAGCCTGCGGCGCAGGCAATGTTGTATGGTATTGGCTTAACAGATGATGATCTTAAAAAACCTCAAGTGGGTATTGTGAGTATGGGCTATGAGGGCAACACTTGTAATATGCATCTGAATGAATTGGCAAAACTTGTGAAGCAAGGAGTTTGGGACAATGATATGGTGGGATTAATTTTTAATACAATTGGTGTTAGCGATGGCATAAGCAATGGAACTGATGGCATGCGATATTCGTTAGTAAGCCGGGATATTATTGCGGATTCCATCGAAACAGTATGTGGTGCTCAATATTATGATGCATTGATTGCCGTACCGGGCTGCGATAAAAATATGCCGGGTTCGCTCATTGCAATGGGTAGATTAAATCGACCGGCAATTATGGTGTATGGCGGCACCATTGCACCGGGTCATTATAAAGGCCAGGATTTAAACATAGTTTCTGCGTTTGAAGCGCTAGGTGAAAAGATTGCAGGTAAATTAAGTGAAGAAGATTTTAAAGGAATCGTTCAGCATTCATGCCCAGGCGCAGGTGCCTGCGGTGGTATGTATACAGCTAATACTATGTCCAGTGCTATTGAAGCATTGGGTATGAGTTTACCATATTCTTCTTCCAATCCGGCATTAAGTGAGGAGAAAAAAAAGGAATGCCATGCTGCAGGAAAAGCTATACAGTTGCTATTAGAAAAAGATATAAAGCCTTCTGACATTATGACCAGAAAAGCATTTGAAAATGCAGTGACTTTGATAATGGCCTTAGGTGGAAGTACAAATGCAGTACTCCATTTAATAGCAATGGCAAAAAGTATTGATGTTGATTTTTCGCAGGATGATTTTCAAACTATCAGCAAT
>DASYOS010000093.1:0-14644 GCA_036007525.1 Chitinophagaceae bacterium
GGGCTATTTACAGATTGTGCGTAAGAGTATATCTGACTAGGGTTGCGTTGGTATGCAATCAGCACTAATTCATCTGCAAAAGATTCATCAATGTAAGGCCCGATGCTAGCCATAATTTTTTCAGGATGCTGCTGGGAATATTTTAAAAATAATACTTTTTTACTTTCCTTATACCCGGGATTGTCTATAAAAATTTCTGAAATTATCAGCCCTACATCATGAGGACCTTTTTTTAGATAAGGCGTCATACTTTCACCCTTGATGTCTGCTTTTAAAATAGTAGCAAAATTATCAACCAATACAGGTGCAAGCGTTGGAGATATTCTACGGCTTTTCCAGTTTATCGTAAAGCTTCGTACAAGATTTTCTATATGTCTTAAATACCGCTTTTTTTCGTTATCAGTAGCAAGGGCGGCGCTAAGCTCAATATCGTTTCTTAATACATTTATTTTTCTTATTAAAGCATCTGTAACCTGCAGATTTACTTCTTCTATATTAGATAATTTTATGAATCCATCTACCTTGCCGTCTATTTTATCCAGCCTTTGCTGTTCCTGTATAATTCTATTATGGGCATTCTTCCTGTTTAACGGTATAGTTGTAGTATCCCCATAAGCAAGAGAAACAAGAGGAGCAAAAAGAAGTATTATAATGAATGAGTAAATGTTTTTCATATTTATAACATATCTAAGCAAAAATAGTTCCATTGAGATAATATAAAGCCAGAAACCGCACTTTTAAGAGGGCTAATACACGCCAACAGCTGCGTATAAAAACTGTATTAACCTTTTTTTAAGAACCTTGAAAAGTCTAATTTATAGTGGTAATGGAATATCTCTTTTTAGCATATTTTCCTTATTAGCCATTTCCCAGGCAGTTAAAAAAATAAGGTGAACGCGTTTTTCCATCAGCCCAAAATTTATTTTATCAACTGTGTCGCTGGGGCGATGGTAATCCGGCCGTAACATTCCATCATAGTAAAAAATGATTGGCACCCCTTTTCTCGCAAAATTGTAGTGGTCGCTTCTGTAATAAATGCGTTCTTTATCGTTTGGATCATTGTATTTGTAATCAAGTTCCAAATTTGTATACTTACTATTTACCATTGTGCTGATGGGCTTAAGCTCACTACTTATTTTATCATCTCCCACTACATAAATATAGTTAGCCGAATCACCAATTTTTCTATCCGGATCAATCCTCCCAACCATATCAGTATTAAGATCAACAGTAGTATTTTCCAGAGGGAATAATGGATTATCAGAATAATATTCTGATCCCCATAAGCCTTTTTCTTCACCACTTACAGCCATAAAAACAATGGTTCTTCTTGGTCCATTCCCTTCAGATTTTGCTTTTGCAAATGCCTCTGCCATTTCAATAACACTAACCGTTCCGCTGCCATCATCATCGGCTCCGTAAAAAATTACATTGTCTCTTTTGCCAAGATGATCATAATGAGCAGTTAAAAAAACATACTCATTTTTTTTATCTGTTCCTTCAATATACCCGATAACATTTGTTGAAGAAAAAGAAATTTGTTGCTTTTTATATTCCAGTTTAGCCCTTTGATTTATTTTAAAATTATAACCGCTTAATGACTCGCCTGCCATTGCTTTTGCTGTTAATTCAGTGTATTGCTGGCTGTTAAACATTTTAGCTGCTACTTTATTTACAATTAGCACATAAGGCACTTTTTCATTTTGAAGATTAATAGCTCTTGGATAATAAAGATTTGTTCTTCGTGTGTTTTCAAAAGCCGATCTGGGGATAGAATCCATGGCAGGGTTTAAAACTATTGCTGCGGCAGCGCCTTTTTGTTTTGCAATCAGCGTTTTTCTGTTAGTATTCCATTGAGAGTTTCTGCCTGGTTCCCTGGGCAATGGTTTTCCATTTATCGTAGGTTCCCCTGAAAAGAAAGCAACTATTTTATCCTTTACATCTTTTCCGCCATAATCATTATAATTTTTATCATCAATCCCATACCCTACAAAAATTATTTCTTTGGCTTTTATATTTTGGTTTAGGGAGGAGTTGGGAATTACAATGAAGTCTTTCCCTGGCAGATATTTGTTTTTCCCAATTTTTAATGAAGTGTTTAACATCGTGTCTTTAAACAAAGGATACGATTGCTGGTAATCCTTTAATTGAGACGGGTGTTTTAGTCCCAATTGCCTAAATTGATTCTCAATGTATATGGCTGCTCGTTTTTGACCCGGCATTGCAGTTTCCCTTCCTTCCATATCTTCACCTGCAATAATAGTCAGATGTTTTTTTAGGTCATTTGCTGTAATTGTAGTTGCATATTTTAAGGCCTTATCATTTTGTGCAAATAATGTAACCGGCTGTAAATAGTATGTAATCAGTAAAAAGTAAAAAGTAAATACAAACCGATACCTGTTACTTTGTAAATAATGATTTTTGATAAAACTCATTAATGGGTTTTTGTTATAATAAAATGTTGGTTATTGCCTTTTGTTTTGGATTAGGCACATGCAATTTTTTCAACTCTTTTTTCATGCCGGCCTCCTTCGAATTCTGTATGTATAAAAATATCTAACATTTTTTCTACATCGCCTTCTCTTACAAAACGGGAAGGAATACAAATAATATTCGCGTTATTGTGTTTTCTTGCCAGCTCAGCAAGCTCTTCTCCCCAGCAAATTGCCGCCCTTATATGTTGATGCTTATTGGCAGTGATGGCAACACCATTTGCGCTTCCACAAAGCAATATTCCAAATGCGGCTTCCTTATTTTCAACAGCGTTAGCAACAGGATGCGCAAAATCGGGATAATCTACGGAGTCAATAGAGTACGTTCCAAAATCTTTATACGCTAACCCCTTTCCTTCTAAAAAAGAAATAATATCCTCTTTGTATTCAAAGCCTGCATGATCGCAACCGATTGCTATTGGTTTAGATAAATCAAATGGTGACATAGCTGACAAATTTTTGTGCTGTAAAGTTAAAGCTAAAACCTTGAAACGTTAGACCCCGAAAAGTTTGAGCAGGCCGCCAAACGTGAATGATGTTATTTTTATATCTCAGCAACTATTGCCAGCGGTGATACGGAGGATGAAAATATCTTATCAAGGTTGCCATTTTCATCTACAAGATATTTGCAAAAATTCCACGATGGTTCTTTGCTGTTCCATCCATTTTTATCAGCATTGGATAACCATTTATAAACCTGCTGTTTCCCGTTCCCTTTTACATGATCTTTTTTAAATAAAGGAAAGGTTACTCCAAAATTTACTTTGCAAAAATTTTCAATTTCTTTATCTGTACCGGGTTCCTGTTTTCCAAAATCGTTGCAAGGAAAACCGAGTACGATGATATTGTTTTTATGAAGCTGATAAAATTTTTCCAGTTCATCGTATTGTGGGGTATAACCACATTGGCTGGCAAGGTTTACAACCAAAATCTTTTTGCCACGAAATTTTTCAAAACTTATTTCCTCTCCGTTATTGGCTTTTGCCTGTAACTTATAAAAACTTTCAGGTGGCTTTATTTTGTTATTATTTGTAATTATATCAACGCCAATCCCTGTAATCTTTGATGCCTTCATTCTAAACTTATAAGATTTTGTAATTATTTTTTTTAAAATTCCCATGGCCTAATAACATCAGTCAAGATGAAGATAGTAATACTGCCAGCACAAGCTTTAATTCTTTCCTGTTAAATTTGTTTTAAGGTAAATAAACAATCAATGCACCAAAGTGATGAACATTATATGCGCCAGGCTTTAAAAGAAGCACAAAAAGCTTATGATGAAGGCGAAGTTCCTATAGGAGCTGTTATTGTTATGCAGGATAAAATTATTGCCCGTGCTTATAACCATGTAGAAAAATTGAGTGATTCCACTGCTCATGCAGAAATTATTGCACTAACCTCTGCGTTTAATTATTTAGGAGCTAAGTATTTACCTGAAGCCACGTTGTATGTTACTATTGAGCCATGCCTTATGTGTGCAGGCGCTTTATATTGGAGTAAGATTGCAAGGGTAATTTATGCGGCAGAAGATAACAAAAATGGAGCGCTCACTCCAAATGCTTACCTTAAGGGAGCTGTGAGAAATCCATTTCATCCGAAAACAGATATTATTAGTGGCATTTGTAAAGATGAGTGCTCGGCTTTAATAAAAGCATTCTTTAAAGCGAGAAGGTAACATTAGTTGACTCCTCTCCATAAAGCGTGGAAAATGATTTTCGTGATAAGGAAATTATTGATGGTGGTCCGTTTTTTGTAATATTATACAGGTAAATTTGTAACTATCTTTTTTATAAACAATTAAAATATATTTTTTATGGCATTTACTGTACCGGCTTTGCCTTACGCTTACGAAGCATTAGAGCCACACATAGATAAACAAACGATGCAGATACATCATGATAAGCATCACCAGGCATACGTTGATAATTTAAATAAAGCAATTGCCGGAACGGAAAATGAAAATAAAAGTATTGAGGAATTGGTGAAGAATGCTGGAAGTATAAGCCCTGCCGTGAGAAATAATGGCGGTGGGCATTGGAACCACAGTTTTTTCTGGGAAAGCCTTGCACCAAATGCCGGTGGTAATCCTCATGGAAAGGTAGCTGATGCTATTAATGAGGCATTTGGTTCATTTAATGATTTTAAAGAAAAATTTAATAATGCAGGCATTACCCGTTTCGGAAGTGGTTGGGCATGGCTTGGCTCACAAGCTGGCAAACTGGTAATCTGTTCAACACCAAATCAGGATAATCCATTAATGGATGTGGCTGAATGTAAATGCACACCAATATTGGGATGCGATGTTTGGGAACATGCCTATTATCTAAAATACCAAAACAAGCGTCCTGATTATTTAAATGCTTTTTGGAATGTAGTGAATTGGAGAAAAGTTGCTGAAAGGTATAAACCCTAAATCCCTAAAGGGACTTAAGAATATTTAATCCGCAGTACTTTGCAATTGTTGTAGATTTTTTTTATTCCCCTTTAGGGGTAGGGGTTTTACGGTACAGGATCATGTCCGTGGCCGCCCCATGGGTTACACCTGGCAATTCTTTTTAGCGTTAGCCATAACCCTTTTACAGCTCCATATTTTTTTAAAGCTTCAATTCCATATTGCGAACAGGTAGGCGTATAGCGGCATTGAGGGCCCAGCCACGGCGAGATTGTCCACTGGTATAATTTTATTAAAAAAATAAATGGAAGACTAAGTATGTGCAGCAATGGCTTCATCAGAAATTTTGTTTAATCTTTTTAAGGCATTCTTCATTTTGTCAGCCACTTCTCCATACTCAGGAATTAAATTGCCTGTGTATATAAAAAACACAGCCATAAACTTGCCGTTCTTCTTTAATATCTCTGTCAAACTATTTTTTTGCATGCGGTAGGCCTCTCTCATTAATCTTTTTATCCTGTTTCTTTCTACTGCTTTTTTAAAATGCTTTGCGCTTACAGCAAATCCGATTTGCAAGGGTGCAGTATTTTTCTCTGAAAAAATATATAATACCCTAAAGGGAAAATTAGAAAATGAAATCCCCTCTTTAAATAAAAGGTCTATAAGCTTTTGGTTTTTAAGCTTTTCTTCTTTTTTAAATGTTAATCGCTTTTCTATGATAATTTCTTTCAACAAATATCTTTTATAAAAAACAAATAAAAAAAGTCCCGCAAATGCAGGACTGAAAATGTGTATGACTTCTAATTAAAATTATTTTTTATCTACATGCTCATCAGAAACAGAAAGCTTATGCCTTCCTTTTTTTCTTCTGCTTGCTAGCACTTTACGTCCGTTAGCAGTTTCCATGCGTTTACGAAACCCATGTACACTTTTACGACGGCGTTTATGTGGCTGATATGTTCTTTTTTTTCCGGGCATTTTATTAAATTTTTTCCTTTACATATGAAGAATTATTGTTCAGCAACAGGACACCATTCCTGCTGTTTTGTGAAAGGGGAGCAAAGGTAAGGATATAATTTAAATTTTGAGATTGCAAATTGAATAATCTTTACTACTATTCTAATTTTATTTGCCTTGATTTCAGCTTTTTTCCAAAAAATTCTGAACTATGCCGGTCAAAATCGTCGGTGGTATCAGTTGTAAATAAATCAACCTGCCCGGTTCTCCCGCATTTTTCTTCAATTTCAGGATGTCGCTCCAGGTAATCTTTTAAACTATCTGCTATTATTTCGCCTTGAGAGATTATTTTTCTCCCGGGTGCAAACTGCCGGATCTTTTTAAGCAAAAGCGGATAATGTGTACAAGCCAGCAATATGGTGTCAATATCCTCGCATTGATTGAGTAACTGATTAATTCCTTCCCTTATAAAATAGTCTGCCCCTTCAGTACTGTACTCATTGCTTTCCACCAAAGGAACCCATAGCGGGCAAGCCTGCTGAAAAACTTTTAATCCCGGAAAGAATTTTTTTATTTCTATAGGATAAGAATCAGATTGCACAGTACCATTTGTACCTAAGATGCCGATATTACCGGTTTTAGTAAAGTTGCCAACTACTTCTGCGGTAGGCCTTATAACACCCAGCACCCTTTTATCCGGATCTATTTTAGGAAGATCTTTTTGCTGGATGGTTCGCAAAGCTTTGGCAGAAGCAGTATTGCAGGCAAGAACAACAAGGGGGCATTCCTGTTTAAAAAACCATTTTACACATTGTAAAGTATATTGATAAACGACTTCAAAACTGCGGGTACCATAAGGTGCACGGGCATTATCACCCAGGTATAAATAGTCATATTGGGGCATTTTGTTTACCAGTTCTTTTAATACCGTTAAGCCACCATAGCCCGAATCAAAAACACCAATGGGTTTATTAGCTGTCATTTTACCAAAAGTAAAAAAGCCATCCCACTAAAGGAACGGCTCTTACATTATTTATTAGCATTAATTATTTAATGGTGGTTGGTCGTGGTGCAGGTGCCTTTAAACCTAACTTCTTTCTAACCAATGAGGCCAAATCATCTCCCGGAGGTGATACTAATAAGGCTTCTCTAGGGAAAACATAAGTATAACCATTTTCTTTTGCTACCGCCTGGATGGCTGCCATTAATTTTTTTTGTAAAGGTAAAGCAAGTTCCTGCTGCTTTTGCTGCATTTGTTGCTGTATACCTTGTTCGGCTCCGCTAAGTTCTTGAACCTGCTTTTGCAGCTCAGTTCTTCTTACTTCTTTTAAACTTGCATTCATAGTAGTAGAATCTTTATAAAATTTGGCTACAGCTTCATTAAAAGTAGTTTGCTTATCCTGTGCGGCCTGGTATAATGCTTGCTGATATGTATTTAACTGTGTATCAATTCTTGCAGCTTCCGGCATGGATACAATAATCTCATCCTGACTGATGTATCCAATTTTGCCCTGTGCTTTGGTAGTATACGATAATCCAAAAATTCCTAATGTTATTAATCCTAGTGTAATAAACTTTTTCATTTTTTTTTAATTTTGTATGTATTTATAGTGTTTAATTTGTTTAATTAAGCTGCATAAGTAAAAACCCTTTGGCAATTATTTAACACCCAATTCTCTCAGCACATCGTCGCTCCTGTCCAGTTTTGGGTCGGCAAAGATAACAGTAATACCTTCACTTTTATCCAGAATAAAATCATAAGATTTTGCAACAGCTAACCTTTGCACTGCGTTATAAACTCTATCCTGAATAGGCTTAATAAGCTCCTGTCTTTTTTTAAAAATATCCCCTTCGTAGCCATATCTTTTTTTTTGGAGGTCTCTTAATTCTTTTTCTTTATTAAATAATTCATCCTCTCTTTTTTTCTTTAATTCATCGCTAAGCATTACCTGTTCGGCATCAAAATTTTTATACATTCTTTCAAGGTCAGCAGATTTTTTATCTATCTCCTGCTGCCATTGCTCACTGAACTGATCCAGCTTTTGCTGTGCGGTTTTATATTCGGGCAATTTTTGTAAAATATATTTTGAATCAATAACCGCATAGCGCTGAGCACTGCAGCTAAAAATTACTGCAAAAAATAAAACGGATAAAATAAATTTCCTTATCATGATAAAGTTTTTATTGAGCCTCCTGACCTAGCATGAATGTGAATTTTGCTGCACTTTTTATAGGTTGCCCCGGCCTTAACCTATCCAATCCAATCCCATAATCAAACCCTAACAAGCCAAACATTGGTAAAAAGAAGCGCATACCAACACCAACAGAACGGCGAAGTTTAAAAGGATTATAATCCTGAAATTTATACCAACCATTTGCGGCTTCAAAAAATCCAAGTCCATAAATGGTACTGCTTGCTCCCGTAGTAAACGGATATCTCAGTTCCAGAGTATATTTATTAAAAATAGGGAAATACTTAGAAGCTGAACTTTGCTCTGGATTAATTTTGGGGTCTGAATTATCATACACAGGATAGCCTCTGTGTGCAATAATATCATAACCTAATAAAGCAACACTATTACTAAGCCCTGCATCACCTAACTGAAAACGCTCAAAAGGAGATATTTCAATTTTATTATTGTAGCGGCCGAGAAAACCATATTTGGCAGCAGCTTTAAAAACGAATTGTTTATTTTTTTCTGCACCCCGTGCCCTACCAATAGGCACATACCATTCAGCATTAAAACGCTCTTTATGATATTCTACATATTTATATTTTTGAACAGGGTCGCTGTATAAAGCTATGTCTCGGAATAATGAATAGGGAGGTGTTAACTGTACACTAAAATCGAAGTTGGAGCCGGTGGTTGGGAAAATTGGATTAGGGCCAGCAGAACTGCGTGCAAACGTAATTTTAAAACTCACATTGGATGAATTACCGTTTGTAAGACCGGGGAAAATATTATAATTTTTTAATTTGTATTGTTGAACATTCAGAGAGTATATCAACGAAAAATAATCATCAGGCCATTTCAATTGTTTGCCTAAAGAAAGCCCAAAACCTGTAGTTTTTATAAAAGATGAATCGGCATAAGTACGGCTATAACCTCCAGTAAAAGGGTCTATTGCATTAGCATACCTAGTATCGTAATAACTTACTGTAAATGAATTTCTTCTTTTACCACCTAACCAAGGCTCTGTAAATGAAAAATTATAAGATCGAAAGGCTTTACCATTACTCTGCACCCGCAGGCTAAGCTTTTGTCCATCACCGCTCGGTAAAGGAGACCATGCAGTTTTCTTAAAAATATTATTTATAGAAAAGTTATTAAACGTAACCCCGAGTGTTCCTGTTAAACCAATGCCACCTCCAAAACCTGCCGATAGTTCTAACTGGTCAGAAGATTTTTCTTCCAGGCCCCAGTTAATATCAACAGTTCCATCCTCAGGATTAGCAGAAGGAATCGGATTTATTTTTTCAGGATTAAAAAATCCTAACTGGGATAATTCCCTTTGCGTCCGGATTATATCAGCACGGCTAAATTTTTCTCCCGGAATGGTTCTTAATTCACGGCGAATTACATATTCTTTTGTTTTGTCATTACCACTTATGGTTACATTTCTAATAGTAGCCTGAGGCCCTTCTACAATGCGTATCTCATGGTCAATGGTATCATTGTATACTGCCGTTTCAACAGGATCCAGCCTGAAAAATAAATATCCATCATCCATATATAGGCTTTGGATATCTCCACCATCCTGCGAAGCTTGTTTACCCAATCTTTTATTAAGTGTTTCAACATTATATGTTTCTCCTTTTTGAATACCCAGAAGAACATTTAATATGGAATCAGAATATTTTGTATTTCCTCTCCATGTTGTATTTCCAAAATAATATTTACGCCCCTCCTGTAATTTTATTGCAATATTCATGTCGCCTTTGTTATTGTAATATTGCGTATCTGCAACAATTATAGCATCCCTATATCCAAGAGAGTTGTAATAATCCAATACTTTATTTTTATCTTCTAAATATTTTTTATCATTGAATTTTGCAGAAGTTAATAATTTAAAACGGAAGTATGGATCTATAACCTCTTTAGTTTTTGATATTGATAAATAGCCATTTTCTTTTAGATAATCTTTGAAACCAAGCTTATCATCTTTACCTCCATATGGATTAATATCAGCAGAAGGGAAAAGGGTAACACGGCTCATTTCTTTAGTGCCCTTCATCTGTTTTTTAAGTTTTAAATCTTCTACATTCTCATTACCGGCAAAGTTTATTTCATTAACACGTACTTTGTTTTTTTTATCTACACTAAAAGTTAACAAAACAGAATTTAAAATAGCAGTATCCTTATTTTCAGTTATCTGAACATCTATATTTCTATATCCCTTCTCCACAAAAAATTTACGGATGTTATCTTCAGCAGAACGCTTCATGTTTTCTGTAACAACTCTACCTTTTACCAACCCTGTTTTAGTAACAAGGTCATCAGCCTCACTCTTTTTTATACCGATGAATTTGAAATTTGATAACCTTGGCCTTTCTGTAATACTTATTTCTACAGAAAGATCTTTACCTACAAGCCTTGTAAAATATATTTCAACGTTTGATATAAGATTCTGCTTCCATAAATTATTTATTGCTTTACTAAATGCATCGGTACCCGGAATCATCACCTTATCTCCTACAGCAAGGCCGGAAATTGATACAATAAGGTTTGCATCGAAGGATTGTGTGCCTGTAACCTTTATAGCTGCAATGGTGTATTGTTGTGGAGTTTTGGCATTGAAGATATTTTCAAGCTCCACATTTATAGATGAGGGAACGGTATCCTTTTCTATTTGAGCGCTGGTAGTTTTGGCAATTAATACAATAAAAACTAAGAGAAAAATCCGGTAAAATTTGGGCATCAAAAGTCAGTTTTATCAAGGCGGCAAGATACTGGCAATATTTAAAAGTATTTGTTAAATAGTTTAACAAAAAACCTTACAAAACCTGTTCTGTATTGTTTTTTATCTGTTCTGCTGTTCTGCCGAATCTGCGTTCTCTTTGTTGGTAATCAATAATGGCTTCGTATAAATTTTTCTTTCTGAAATCGGGCCATAAAGTGTCTGTAAAATATAATTCTGCATAAGCCAGTTGATACAATAAAAAGTTACTTATCCTGAATTCTCCACTGGTTCTTATCATTAATTCTGGATCAGGAAATTCTGCTGTGCTTAAATATTTGTTTAACGTATCCTGTGTTATATCGTCTGCATTTAATTTATTGCTTTTTACATCCGTCGCTATTTTTTTAACAGCATCGGTTAACTCCCAACGGCTACTGTAACTTAAGGCCATTATAAGGTTGAGGCCTGTATTATTTTTTGTTTCGCCCATAGCCTCATTCAATTCTTTTCTTGCCCCATCAGGCAGCATTTCAAAATTGCCAATTATGTGAAGTTTAATATTATTTTTATTAAGAGTAGGCACTTCCTGTCGTATTGTTTGTATAAGCAATTCCATCAGCCCCGTTACTTCATCTTTTGGCCTGTCCCAATTTTCTGTACTAAATGCATATAAAGTGAGATATTGTACTCCCAATTCCGCACAACCTTCCACAATATTTCGAACACTTTCTACTCCATGAAAATGGCCAAAAAGCCTGTCTTCTCCTTTTTCTTTAGCCCATCTTCCATTACCATCCATAATGATAGCAATATGGCGTGGTAATTTTTCTAAATTAATATCTTCTTTCACACTCAATGTAAGGTTAAAAATTTAAGTCAGGCAATTGCCTGACTTAGTTGCAAAAGTAACAAAATAGTTGTTCAATATCAGCGTTTAACGGGAGGGCAGCGATATGAAGTTAAATTAATAGATATGCCAACTTCAGCAATAGTGTATTGATCTTTTTGCTTGCTAAATCCTCGCTGGCGGCCTTCCACACCAATAGGTTCACCTAATTCAAAAGAACGATCCTGCATAATTGATGCTATTGTAGGTATCCCGTTTACCGGCGGAAATTTATCTATGCCAATATAGGTTGTGCTTACATCATCTAAATAATCTGTACGGGTAAAGCGATGAGCGATTTCAAAAGATAGATTCAAATTCTGGTTTATGCTATATTTAAATCCTATCCCAATTGGGAAGCAGAGTGCCATAAGCCCATAGGCTTTTCTATCCTGATAAAAAGTTTGCCCTTCGGTATTTAACGGACGTAGAAGAATTTTTTGACCCTGATAAAATGCATAAGGGTCATAATTAAAAATCCCAACTCCTAATGTTACGTAAGGTGTAAAAAGGTGTTCGCCATCCTCAGGGATGTATTTGAAAAAATTAAAATCGCCTTGCAAAGCGACTTCCCAAATATTAGTATTAAAGCTTAAGTTTCTGCTCTTTTGATAATCATTTTTGCTGTATACATCACTATATCCCAATTGTGCATAATGTGCTGACAGTCGCAGCCCTGTATAATTACCAAATTGCTTTCTAAAAAAACCTCCAACTGCAAGTTTTGGCCTGTTAACAGCCGCCCTGTTATTTAGATCGCCAAAATAATGCGCAGCTCCAACAGTAAACCCAAATTGCCCTTCCTGAATATTTTCATATTGAGCATTTGTTTTATTTATGCTTAAAAAGAAAAGAATGACAAGAAGTACGGTTAATTTATTTTTCATTGAATGCAAAATAAACGAAAAAGATAGGTATTTATTAAAATAAAGAAAGTTAAATATTAAACTTGTTGTTTCTAAAAATTTAGTTCCTTTTATCAAGACCCCACGAAAGCTTATTTCGCAGCGTTTGTAAAAAATTATTTTCATTTAGCCTGATAAGATTTATACCAAAGGATTCTTTTTTTACTGCAAGCTGTACATCTTTATCCACGATTTCCCGGCGGCTATCTAAAGTACAAAGAAATCCGTCTGTTCTGCCTTCTATTTCAAAAGAAATAATATTATCATCGGGCACAATTATAGGCCTTATATTAAGGTTATGCGGGGATACAGGAGTTATAACAAAACTCGCTGACTCAGGAAAAATTACAGGACCATTACAACTTAATGAATAACCGGTAGAACCGGTAGGTGTTGCTACAATTAAACCATCTGCCCAATACGTATTTAAAAATTCACCATTAAGATAGGTGTGAATTTTTATCATTGGCGATGTATCTTTTTTATGAATTGTTATTTCATTTAATGCATAAGGCACCTTATCAAACAAAGGCATATTTGCATCAAGATGCAAAAGGGTTCTTTTATCAAGCATATAAGTCCTCTTAACCAAAGCTTCTACGGCAGTATGCAATTCATCTTTGCCAATACTTGCCAAAAAACCCAGCCTCCCATAATTTATTCCCAGCACAGGAATACCGGTATCTCTAACAAGAGTTACCGTATCTAACAATGTACCATCGCCACCCAGGCTTATAATACATTCAATATCATCAACAAGATCTTCCGAGCAATTGAAAGTGGAATATTTATCTCCGAAATTTATTGTGGAATAAAACTGGTTAAAAAAATCCTGATATATAACAGGCTCAATTTTGTACGCAGCTAGCTCACTTAATAATAGTTTTACTCCATTTTGCTGGTCTGGCTCCAAACCCCTGCTGTATATGGCTATGCGCATTTAAATAAATTTGAGCAGTATAATTTAGGTAAATTATTAAAACCCTTTTTCATTGTGTAAAAATAATCTGTTTTGCCCTAATTGGTTCAAACTGTATTCTATCCGTATTTGCATATCATAAAACGTTATTATATCTACACCTATGCCAGCACTGCCTAAAAATTTATTATTTAATCTTGAAACAAACTCTTCTTTAATATAACTATAGCCCATATCAGCAAATGTTTTTGCGTAAATGCGAAATGGGATTTTATTAAACGTTTTTGATTTTTTTAAAAATGTATTTACAGAAAAATTGAATATTTCTTTTTTAAAATTAATTTTTGATAGGGCATAAGCCACGCCATCTATTATTTGATATTCCATTCCCCGGATGTAATTATTACTATAGCCGAGTGCCTGTTGATTTATATATGGCTGATTAAAAGGCAACTTAATATTGCCTTGTAGTTGTGCACTTGCAAACCATTTTTTACCTAATGCCCAATATTTATTAACCTCACCATCAAAAGAAACCAGGTTTATTCCGCCGGAAAAACCAAGCCCCCTTTTGGCAATACCTATACTGCCTGATAAACCTGTAAGCGGATATAAAACATTGTCCACATCAATATATCCAAGCGTATAATACATATCTACATATCCAATTTTTGATGTAGGCTTATTAAAATATGCTTTATTATAATTTTGAGAAATAATAGAATCATCAATAGTTACGTGCGTATAATTAAGATCGAAGGAGTGAGAGATTTTCAGGCCTCTTCGTATGCTATATCCCAATTGTATCTCCCATGCTTTTCTTACAAAATCTTTTCTTTTATAGAATACCACTTCATTGTCGTAGCTGGTTTTATAAACAATTTCCCTGTTTTGAAAAAATCCTCCTCCTACAGAGAACCCATTGGTTAATGCAGCATTTGAATAAGGTGCCTTGTAATTAAATGACACAGTTTTTGTATATCCGTTAAGCAAGTGAATTCTTAACTCATCTTTTCTACCCGTTAAATTATGGTGGGTAAATTTTACGCCATAATTTAACCTGTTTAAATCTCCTTTATATTTAACTAGCCATTCGTTAAAAGTACCGTCCACAAACTGCAATTCGGGTAATGGAAAAATATACCACCGTTCTTTTACTATTATATTAATATCAAATTCAAATGCACTAAC